>CAYWKY010000097.1:0-6815 GCA_964458915.1 uncultured Faecalibacterium sp. | reverse complement strand
TCCCTTACCCGGGCAAAGTTTTGCTCGAGCTTTTTCAAAAGCTCGTGGGGTGCGGGGCAAAGCCCTGCAAAAAGGTCTAATAATAGAAAATGGAGCTGTAAAAAACACCGTTCTTTACAGCTCACTTAAAGTTATTCCTTATTAAAAAGCTTTCCTATCCAGTCTATTAAGCCTGTGATAATTCTGAAAAGCAGTCTTATTGGATCATTTGTCCACTTGCTAACATCTTCTTCGCTTTCGTCAATAACAACCTTGCCGTCTACATAATCTAAATATTGAGGATATTTTTCCTCATCGAAGACTGTCATTGTGCCGCCGCTTTGACAAAATTCATCAAACAAATCATTGAAAAATGACGGAAATTGATCGTGCTCAATATTTTTAATAAACCATGTTGTGTTTTTGAAAAGGCAAGTAGATGCGTCTACAGTTTTATCCGGTGAAATATATTTATCCGTACCGTTTTCCTTAGCCAGCTTCAAATAGCCCTCGGAAAATGTTTTGCCTATATCCATACCTAATGCGCCAAAGGAAAGCTCAGTTACAGTTCCTCTCACATCACCTGTGGTCTCGCTACCCTCGAAAAGAGGTACACCGGGCGCGCCGTACTTTGCAACAACAGCAATACCAACACCTAAGTCCTGCATTTTAAGCAGATAGTCTTCATAAAGCGGTCTGCCTGTTTTTTCGTTTGTGTCGCCTAAAAGCGCATGGTAAGCATCTGTTTTAGCTATAAAGCCTTTGTATTCTTCCTTTAATTCAGCTGTGTTAAACACAGCGTTTATAGCTTTGTCGTAATACTTATCGCTTATCATGCTCCAATATGATGGATAACCGCCGTAACAGCAAAGCGCAAGCTTCGGCACAAGCTCATCGAGTATTTTGTCAATTATGCTTTGAACCAAATCTACACCGAAATCAAGAACATTGGCATAATTTAAAAGTGAAACAAAAGAATATGCCAACATTGCCATAGCCGGGTCTTCAATAAGTGTTCCACCGCTGAGATAATCTGTTACAAATCTATCAGCAGCGTCCGCATCGATTTTAACTGAACCGGACATCAATGCACCTAAGGTTATATAGCCTGCAAGACCACCGGTGTCCAGCATAATATTTTTAACCCTGAACGGGTGGGCATAGTCACCGTCTAAGCTTTTGGCAATATATGTCATTGCAAAATTTACACCTAAGCAGCGGCAATGAATATTCACACTATCCTTGCCTGTTATCTCAAGAACTCTCTCAATATAGCCGTCCAACTGTTGAGCCACATCTAAAGGTGACAAACGCCAGTCATATTTAAAATAGAAGGTGTGCTGATTTTTGTCAATTGCAACTGTCTTATAGTCCCACTTAATATGAGTACCGTTTTCGGCAGTGCCGTCTTTTCCTAAGGCTATATCCTCATAAATCGGAGCAGTTGAAGCAACAAGCGCATCAACATATTTTGAGTAGTCACCTGTAACAAGAGCCTTACCAAGCTCCTGCAAAACCGGTCCTGCGGCATTTTTTATGTATTCACCTCTGTCAAGTTTAGCAGGATTTTTTGCCAAGGTACCGTCTGCCTTATAAATATCTTCGTTTCCTCTGCCTTCAAGATAAATAACAGGAAGCCCACTATCGTCCTGAGCGAAAGCCGGCACAGTGAAGCTTATGAGCATTGTAAGGCAAAGCATAATGCAAATTAGTTTTTTCATAAACTACCTCCTCAATAATCATTTGTGATATTAAGTAATTATTCTCATTATGTGTACTTTTTTACATTGTACCATATATTAAAACTTCAGTAATTCTTATGTAATAAAATAGTAACAAAACTCTTTTCTTTTTCTTTTAGGAAAGCTACAAAGACTTATTTTTGCCTCCTTCAAAAAGTACACCTTTTGATAAGATTATTCATTCAACTCCTTTAGCTTTCTATAAAATGTAGCTTCGGAAATGTGGCAAAGCTCAATCAAGTCTCTTTTTTTAAGTTCACCCCTTTTCCATTTCTGAATAAGCTCATTAAAATTTTCCGGCAAAACCTTTTTAGGTCTGCCAAATTTAACACCACGAGCCTTTGCAGCGTCAATTCCCTGACGCTGTCTTATTTTTATGTTTTCTCTTTCGTTTTGCGCCACAAAGGATAAGAGCTGCAGCACTAAGTCGGAAATAAACGTACCTATTAAATCCTTGTTTATTCTTGTGTCAAGCACCGGCATATCTATAACGCAAATATCCACACCCTTTTCCTTGGTTAAAATTCGCCACTGCTGTTGAATTTCTTCGTAATTTCGCCCTAATCTGTCAATGCTCAAAATATACAGTACATCGCCCTGTTTAATTTTTTTGACTAATTTTTTATACTGGGGGCGGTTAAAATCCTTGCCTGATAATTTGTCGGCAAAAATATTCTTTTCCCTAACTCCCGCCTTTTTCATTTCAATGAATTGCCTTTGCTCATTTTGCTCAGCGCAAGACACTCTGACATAACCGTAAATCAATACCCTTCACCTCAAATATTTTATTAAAAAAGCACCCGATATTGATACACCTTTTCAGCGCATATCATATCGGATGCTTTATTTTTTCATTCTCAAATGGCTATATCTGCCATTATTCCGTAATGGTCGGAGTAATACATTCCGCCTATTTGCTCATCTATAACCTTATAGCGGTTGACCTTTATGCCCTCAGACACAAATATAAAATCAATTGGTAAAATTCCCACAGTCATATTGCCGTAATCATGGAATGTTCTGCCAAAATCAGAAAGCTTTGCAATTTTTCTGACATTAACAAGCTTTTTTGTCATTTTCTTATACATATTCGACATTTCAGTATCGTTAAAGTCACCTGTGCAAACCAAGGGATAGCCGTAAGAGAGCAGTTCGTCTATTTTTTCGTTTAAAAACTCAGCCTGATAGGTTCTCGCCTCGTCACCCATGTTGTCAAGGTGAGTGTTTATATGAGTGTAACATTCATCGGTCTGTTTATTTTTCAGTACCGCCCAAGTGGCGATTCTCGGCAAAGCAGCTATTTGCAGCTTTGAATAAGGCACATCAGGTGTATAGCTCAGCCAAATAGTACCGCTGTCAACAAGCTCATATTTATCCTTTTTATAAAATACTGCCGAAGCCTCTGAAACCTCTTCCTCGTCTCGCATCTGACACACAAAGGCATATTTATCTCCAAGCTCTTTTTCTAAAATAGCCATCCACTGCTGTGTTGCTTCTTGAACGCCGAAAGAGTCAGGCTCATATTCATCAATAAGGCGAAGAAAAAGTTTTGAGCGATTTTCCACACTGCCGAAAGCGTCATCGGCATAGCGCAAATTTTGGCTGATTATTCTTACAGTGTCCTCCCCTTTTTTCGGCACACATTTCACCGTCAGCTTATCCGCTGAAACAAGGCATGTATTCATAAGAAGCGCCATAATCAGAGCAATGAGTCTTTTAATAAGGTTTAGTCCTATCATTCTCTTTCACCTCTCAAAGCTCAATATCGGCGCAAAGACCGGCGTGGTCTGAAAGATACATTCTGTCTATTTTTTCGTCAATAATTTTATATGTGTTAACTTTAACACCTTGTGACACAAAGATAAAATCAATCGGCTTAGTTTCTAAAGGATTTCTGCCATAGTTTATGTATGTCGCTCCGTCATCGCTGACAGAAGCTATTAATTTAGAATCGATCATAGTTTCGCTCATTTTCTTATAAGCGTCTGCGTCCTGCTTAGTGTTAAAGTCGCCGGTACAAACCACCGGGGTACCGTCCTTTGAAAGCTCTTTAATTTTTTCTTGAAGCACCTGAACCTGCTTTACTCTAACATTTTCTAAAACATGATCAAGATGAGTGTTAACATGGGTGTAGCTCTCTCCGGTGAGTTTGTTTTCAAGTACCGCCCATGAAGCAATTCTCGGACAAAATGACATTGTAAATTTAGAAGCGAATTTTTCCGGTGTGTCGCTGAGCCAAATAGTACCGCTGTCAATAAGATTATATTTATCCTTTAAATAAAACACTGCCGAAGCTTCCGATGAGCTTTTGCCATCGCGCATTTGTGAAACATAATCATATTTGTCGCCTAATTTTTCCTCTAAAATAGCCAGCCAATCCTTTGTTGCCTCTTGAACACCAAAGGAATCGGGAGCATACTGCTCAATAGCCGATGAAAGAAGCTCACCTCTGCCCTTGACGCTGCCATAAAGGTCGTTGGCACATCTGACATTAAATGAAACTATTCTGACTGACTCTTGGCTTTTTTCCGGTACTCCTGCAATTTCATAGCTTTCCGGAGCATAAGCACCAAAGGTCATAAGAATAGACAAAATCAAGGCTGTTAGGTTTTCAATAATACACATAATGTTTTCCTCCTTAAGTTTAAACTTACAATGCTATTCTATTCTTACAACAATGCTTTGTCAAGAAAAAGTTGCTGTGCCTTGTTTCTTCCTATATTGACATGACCTTATAATGAAATTACTCTATACATCCAAACTATGACGAAACTAATAAGGTACATCAAAGCATTCACAACTACGGTGCTTCTTGCTGTGAGTCTAATTGCGCGGAAATTGATTTTTAGTTTAAAACAAATAAGCAGCTGTAAAGAAACTTGATTTTTTTACAGCTCTTTTTTTATGGACATTTTTTCCTTTCTGTGTTAAAATCAATTGTAAGAACACATAAACTTATATGAGGTGATATTTTTGAAGAAAATCAGTATTAAAGAGCTTAAAGAAAATGTTGTGTCTTTGTTTAACGACAAGTGGTGTCTTATTACTGCGGGAACCAAGGACAGCTACAACACTATGACAGCTTCTTGGGGCGCAATGGGCGAGCTTTGGAACAAAGATGTTTGCTTCGCTTTTATTCGTCCGCAAAGATACACAAAGGAATTTGTGGAAAGAGAAAACCTGTTCACTCTCAGCTTTTTCCCCGAAGAATATAAAAAAGCTCTCACCTTTTGCGGAAGAAACAGTGGCAGAGACTGTGACAAAGCAAAAGAGACAGGGCTTACTCCTATTGAAATAGAGGGTAGCATGAGCTTTGACGAGAGCGAAATCATAATCGTTTGCAAAAAGCTTGCTAAACAGGATATTGACCCGAAAGGCTTTCTTGAGGATAGTATCGACCCGAAAAACTACCCCTCAAAGGACTATCACACAATGTATATAGGCGAGGTTGTCGCTTGCTATATAAAATAAGCTGTAAGATAAAAAACACGGAGGAATATTTATGAAAACATTCAAAAAAATCATTAGTCTCACCCTTTGTCTGACCTTATCTCTCGGTCTTTTTGCCTTTGGCAGCTATGCCGAAAAAGGCAAGGATTACACTATTGTGTCGCCTTATGAAGATGTTGTCTGGTCAGGCGAAAATGCCTGGGGCGCATACAAAGGAAACCTTCATTCACACACAACCTTCAGTGATGCCGACGAAGACTTACCCACAATGGTTAAGGAGTACTATGAGCAGGGCTTTGACTTTTTAGCTAATGCGGACCACGGAGTTACAGGTACCCCATGGAATGTGGAGCCGGAAAGACAGCTTCTTTACGCTTATCAGGAGCTTCAGGGCAAAACTGTTGCAACCTTGACCGATGAGGAATTTGAAGGCATTACCTCAGGTACATACCCTCTTTACAACGGCAGTGTACGAAACAAAAAAATGACCTGTGTGACAGGCGCAAATGAGCTTAACAACCTCACTCTTACAAAATGCCATGTTAACGCTTACTTCTTGCCTTATGATGTTGGCAACGGCTTTGGCGGCAGCGAAAACGGCTATGAGCAGGCAATAGCTTTCACTGAGAAAAACGGCGGTCTTTCCCACATAAATCATCCGGGCGACTGGTTAGAGAGCAACAAGGATATAACCACTGTCAGTGACCCGAAAAACATTGAGTTTTTCGCAAAGCTTCTGCTTAAATATCCAACTTGTCTTGGCATGGAGGTCTTCAACGACAGAAACTCCACAACTCCCTACGACAGAATACTTTGGGATAATATTCTTATGTACACTCTCCCCTACGGCAGAAATGTTATCGGCTTTAGTAACACTGATGCCCACGACAAAGAGAACATCGACACCTCCTTTAGCGTGTTTATGATGGAAGAAAACGATGTGGAGCATATTAAGCAGACAATGCAGTCAGGTGCTTTCTTTATGGTAACAAGAATTCTTCGCTCAAACGACATTATCGGTCCGCAGGAGAGCATTGATGTTAGAAACAAGGGTCTTGCCTATCCTATGTTTAAGAGTCTCACCGTAAAAGACCACACTGTAACTGTTACAGCAGAAAACGCTTCATCTATTCAGTGGATAGCTAACGGCAAAGTTATCGCCGAAAGCGAAATTTCTGACGGCAGTGTAACTCTTGACCTTGACTCAATTGAGGGTGCAGAGGATTTCCTTTATGTCAGAGCTGAGCTTTACGACGAAGGCGGTGTGTGCATTTCACAGGCATTGGTTATTGACGACGGCAGCGAAAAGCTTGTCTACAGCGAAGAAAAAAATCTTTGTACTCTTGCAGAAAAAGTTCTCTTCGCTCTTAAAAGCACAAGATTTTGGACAATAGTTGTTGAGCTTTACAGAATAATTAAATACGGCGCATAAGCTATATAATTTTGGAGTTTTAGGTCTTGTACCTAAAGCTCCTTATTTTTACTCAAAAAAACAACATCCGCCTGTACCTTTCGTTCAGACGGATGCTTTTTGTTATTTAATTATACACGGGCAACCATTTCGCCGTAAAGTTCTTTTTCTTCCTTAATAAACTTCTCAATAGCCTCTACGCTGGGCATTGCTGCACTACAGCTGTGAGCTGA
>CAYWKY010000096.1:0-6867 GCA_964458915.1 uncultured Faecalibacterium sp. | reverse complement strand
TGCCGCACTTTGACATCATTTCTCTTGCGTACTGGTGAATAACTGCCTGATTTGCCGGCACATATATACCGCCATATTTTTTCGCTGCGGACAAGCCGAAAACGTGGTCGTCTTCGTTAATAGTACCGCCAACAGCGCAAAGGCTGTTGTGGCAGTTGGTCATTGCATAGGGAATGGGGAACTTTTTAAGTCCACTTGCTCTTGCTGTTTGAATAATGCCAACATAGGTGATGTCGTGAGAAATAAGTGAGTCAAACTTAACTCTCATTTTATCTCCGCCTGAAACTGTGTTGTGTGAATTTAAAATTGAGTAAGCGATAGTGCCGTTTCTGTCCTTTCTCGCCTGAAGACCCATTGCGGAAAGCTTTGCCGCTTGCTCTTGTTCTGTGCCGTCAATAAGCTCTCTGCCATCAACGAGATGCACACCGTGATTGATAATTTCGATCATTTTGCTATATCCTTTCCTTTCGGTTATTTATTAGTTTATATAATAGGGTGTGGGCAAAGCCCACCCACAATTGCTAATTGATTAATAGCAACGCCTGTAAAGACGATTTATCTCTCTATAGTATGCCTTATCTATTGAGTTAAGACCGTCTTCGCTTATGCGGAAGCTCCAATTGTCCTTTGTTGTGCCCGGAATATTCATTCTCGCATCCTTGCCATAGCCGCACATATCCTGAACGGCAACTATAACCGTATCCGCCGAGCTTCTCCACACAGTTTCAATAACCGCACGGCAAGAACCGCTGTAAGCTCCGCCATCGCCCCAATTTTGACCGCCGTAGCAGCAATAGCGAAGAGCAAAGGCTCTTTCGTCCTGCTTAGCGTCCCAAAGCCAGCCTAAAATAGTGTTGTTGTCATGTGTACCCACATAGGCAACACTGTTTTTCGGGTAGTTATGAGGCAAATGAGTGCTGTCACCCATAGGGTCAAAGCCAAACTGTATAACTCGCATACCGGGGAATTGTGTATCCTCAAGAAGCTTGATTACATCTTCTCCGAAAGTACCTAAGTCCTCGGCTATAATATCAGCGTTGGGCAGCTCTTTTTTAACGCAGGAGAAAAGCTCCATACCGGGGCCATCGAGCCATTGACCCACTTTTGCCGTTTTGCTTTCAGCCGGCACAGCCCAATATGATGCGAAGGCTCTGAAATGGTCGATTCTGACCCTATCATAAAGCTTTAAAGCGCAAGATAAGCGATTTATCCACCACTTATAGCCGTCCTTTTTCATTTTTTTCCAGTTATAAAGAGGATTGCCCCAAAGCTGTCCGTCCTCGGAGAAATAGTCGGGAGGCACACCTGCCACACTTTCCGGCGCAAGGCTTATAGGGTTAATTTCAAAGTTTTCCGTGCCACTCCAAACGTCGGCGCTGTCACGGCTGACATAAATGGGCATATCTCCTAAAATAAAAATACCCTTTGAGTTGGCATATTCTTTAAGCTTTCTCCACTGAGTGAAGAAAATATACTGAGTAAAAATGTAAAAATCTATCTCATTTTTAAATTCATCTTTATTTTTAACAGCTTCGCTGTAGCGTTTATGCTTTTCTTCCCACTGCCACCAAGGCTTCTTGTCATAAAAATCACGAAGAGCCATAAAGTGAGCATAGGGTCTCACCCAAGGATTTTGAGAAGCAAAAATACTAAGCTGTTCTAAAATTTCGCCACTGACACGGCTAAAAGCCTTTTTTAGTACCGCCAAGCGAGTGCTGTAGGCAAAATCGTGATTTGAAGAAAAAATACTGCCGGAATATTTGCTTTGCTCCGCTTCTTCAAAGCTTATAAATCCGTCTTCATAAAGGCTTTGAGGATCGATTATTGAAATATTACCTGCGAAGGCACTGTATGAGCAATAGGGCGAGCCGCTGTCATCTGTCGGGTTAAGCGGAAGCACCTGCCAATAGCGAAAATTCATTTCATTTAAGGAATCGATAAATTTTTTCGCCTGACTGCCCATTACGCCAGTACCATAAGGGCCGGGAAGTGAAGTTATATGCATTAAAACGCCTGAAGTGCGTTTACTATTCATTTCTATTTGCTCCTAAGTTTGAAATTTAACTAATATATTATACAATTAAATGTAGTATGTTGCAAGTGCAAAACACTAAAAAAACCAAATTATCAAAAATTGCATTTGACGCAGGAAAAAGAATATAAAAAAAGAGGCAGATTTTCATCCACCTCATTTTTTCTGTTTTTAATTTTAAGCTTGCGTAACCGTAAATGTCGCATAAGACACTTTTTCACCAAAGCTCTTTCCAATACGGTACTCACCTGCATCAAGAGGCTTGCCAAAAGCATTAACGAAGCTGAATTTAAACACTGCTGTGCTTCTATTTTTTATGATGTAAGCCATATCGGTTACTGCATAGTCATCTTTAAAATCTAACTTAACCCACTGTTCACCGTCTTTTTTCTCAACAATGAAATAATTGCCTGTTGTCACTTCTTCGCCTGTGTAGTTAATAACTTCAACACTAACAATATCCGTTGAGGTTGTCACATTTTCTTTAATTCTAAGTTCGGGAACATCTGTTGTGGTACCCATTAAAGAAGTAATAACAGCAAGAATAAAGGCGATAATTTTTGAGAAGATTTTCTGAATAGCGTCTGACATAATTTATACCTCCTAAAATTTGTTAATTATATTTTAGCACCACAAAATGTCAAAATCAACATTTTTATAAATTTGACATAATAATTGTGAGGTCTGCACAAATAGCAGGCTTATTATTTAGCGAAAATCACTTCGTGTGTTTCTAAAAAAACTCCGCCAAAGTTTTTCTTCGGCAGAGTACAGCTTATTATTCAATATTTTTCATTTGCTGCTGAATTTTGTTTTCAACGCTATCCATTTTCATGCTCTCAAGCACAGAATCGGCATAAAGAGAAAATGTCTCCTCATCACTGTCAATTCTGACTCTTTGCACCAAATAAAGGCTGTTTGAACATTCAATAACTGTCGCCTTGCCATAGGAAAGCTTTGACACTGAGGAAAAAAACTCACGGCTGTAAAGTGGGTCATCGGCTTTAATTATGTTAAGACTCAAATTTTGAGTTACAATAAGACCTTTTTCTTCGTTGTAGTCTACATTTTCCTCGTCTATATCAGAGCCACTGTTGACTCTCTTTGCCATAGCCTCAAATTTGCCCTTCAGCGCTTTTTTTTCGCTCCCTGCCAAGAGAATGCTTTCCCCCATGTCGCCCACCTTTGTCAAAGGCTCCTCGATAGCCTTAAAGCCGACATAGTTTTTATTAAACTCGTTTTTGAGCGCACTCACACTCACTTCGTTTTCGCCGCCACTGCCATAATAAAAATGCAGCAGCTCTTTTTTGTTCATTTCGTAAGTTTTAATTTTAGTTATATCCTGCTTTGTCACATTGACACTTTGATAATATGCCGAAAACATACTCCACTGCTTCTCCGTCTCCTCCGCTGCCTGCCTTTTTCTGGCGGTACTCAGAGCAAGGTTCTGTTTTTCCATAAGAAGCTTTGTGGCGACATAGCTTTTGCATTTTTCCTGCGCCGCTTTTTCAGGGTCGGCATCATCCTTTGACTCGTCATAGAAATAGTTATAAACTCCTATAGGCACTTCATACTCACCGAATTTCACCGCCGAATTTTCCCTTGAACAGGAGGCAAAGCATAACAGGGCAAGTATTATTAAAGCTAAGCTACAGCATCTTTTAAGCATATTTTCACCTACCAAAACTATTATTGGCTAACAGTATAACATTTTCGGCGGATATTTGCAACAAAATTACTTCCTCATTTACCCGCGTACCCTGACAAGATGAACAATATATTTAATTTTTTGATTTTTCCCTTGACTTAAAAGACCCAAACTGATATAATTCTTAATTGTGTTAGTGCGTAAAGCACTATTAAACATTTTCCTTGCTCCGCACGAGCTGTGGGGCCAGAGACCAAAAGGAGGTAAAAGTGACATGAACAATTATGAGACAATGTTCGTATTTTCAGTCAAGAAGGGTGAAGAAAGCGTAAAGGCTCTCGAAGAGAAGTTTACTGCTCTCATCGCTAAGAACGGCACTCTTGAAAGTTCAGCACCTTTCGGCGGCAACGACGGTGTTCGCAATCTTGCTTACGCTATCGAAGACGAAACAACAGGCGCATATGTTCTTATGAACTACGCATCTGCTCCCGAATTCCCCGCTGAGCTTGAGCGTATCGCTAAAATCACTGATGGCGTTCTTCGTGTTCTTACAATCAGAAAGTAAGGAGAGGTTATTATGCTTAACTGCGTAACACTTATGGGTCGCCTTACAGCTGACCCGGAGGTTAGAACCACCACAACCGGCAAATCAGTTTGCTCATTTTCCATTGCTGTTGATCGTTCATATGCAAGAGCAGGTGAACAAAAACAAACTGATTTCATCAACATCGTCGCTTGGGAAAACACAGCTAACTTCATAAGCAGATATTTTGCAAAGGGTTCAATGATCGCCATTCAAGGTCAGATTCAAACCCGTAATTATGAAGATAAGAACGGCAACAAGAGAACCGCTTTTGAGGTTATCGCAAGAGAAGTAAGCTTCTGCGGTTCAAAAGCTGAAACAGGTACTGTACACGCTGCTCCCGTAGCACCGGCACAGGCTCCCACTTATCAAACAGCCGCTCCCTCAGATTTTGAAGAAATCGAAGACGACGAAGATTTACCCTTTTAATTTAGGGCTGAAACAAAAATACTAACAGGAGGTAATTCTCATGGCATACGAAAAAGGCGCACGTCCCGGCAGAAAGTCACGCAAGAAGGTTTGTGCATTCTGCGTTGATAAGGTTGAAGAAATCGACTACAAGGACGTTCAGAAGCTTCGCAAGTTCACATCAGACAGAGCTAAGATTCTCCCCCGCCGTGTAACAGGCACATGTGCTCGTCACCAGCGTGAACTCACAACAGCTATTAAGCGTGCTCGTCAGGTAGCACTCATGGCTTACACAGCTGACTAATTAAAGAAACAATTAACCACTGCTTTATGCGGTGGTTTTTGTTTTGTGTGACCGATTAAGTTGCAAAAAAGACAGGTGCTTTTTTGCATCATACAACACAAAAGCACCTGTCCCATATTAACCTGATTTTAGCCCATAGCCGGGCCGATAACACTTTTCTTACTTTCATTAAACAAAGGGTTTCTTTGACTTTTCAGCCAAATGAAACCCTTTGTTTTTATCTGTTCTTACAGATATATTTTATTAACTTAGCCGAACATTGCAAGCAGGAAACCTGCGGCAACAGCCGAACCGATAACACCTGCAACATTGGGACCCATTGCGTGCATGAGAAGGAAGTTAGTAGGATTATACTTTCTGCCTTCGTTCTGGCAAACACGAGCTGCCATAGGAACTGCGCTTACGCCTGCTGCACCGATGAGAGGATTAACCTTACCCTTAGTGATAACATAGAGAAGCTTGCCTAAAAGAAGACCGCCAACTGTTGAGAAAGCGAAAGCTGTAAGACCGAGAACAATGATCTTAATAGTTTCAAGCTTAAGGAAGGTTGCGCCATTAGCTGTTGCACCAACTGTTACACCTAAAAGGATTGTAACAATATTCATAAGAGCGTTTTGAGCTGTGTCTGAAAGTCTGTCAACAACACCGCACTCTTTGAAAAGGTTACCAAGCATAAGCATACCTAAAAGCGGAGCAACTGAGGGAAGAATAAATGCACAAATTACAAGAACAACAACAGGGAAAATAATTTTCTCAGTTTTGCTGACCTTGCGAAGCTGTTTCATCTCAACCTTACGCTCTTTTTCTGTTGTCAAAGCCTTCATAATGGGAGGCTGAATGAAAGGAATAAGAGCCATGTATGAGTAAGCTGCAATAGCGATAGGTCCTAAAAGGTGGGCTGCGAGCTTACCTGTGAGGTAAATAGCTGTCGGGCCGTCTGCACCACCGATAATAGCGATTGATGCAGCCTCTTGAGGTGTGAAGCCAAGAAGGATTGCAATAAGAAATGCAACATAAATACCGAGCTGAGCCGCAGCACCTAAAAGAAGAGAAACCGGGTTTGAAAGAAGAGGGCCAAAGTCTGTCATACAACCGATGCCAAGGAAAATAAGGCATGGGAAAATACTTGACTTAACACCGGAATATATTAGCCTCAATATACCTGAGTCGTACCAGTGAGCGCCTTCAACAATGTTTGATGTGTCCATGATACCGGTCGGGTCATCCATAAGACCTGCGCCGGGTAAGTTTGCGAGTAAAATACCAAAAGCAATGGGAACGAGAAGCAAGGGTTCACATTTTTTAGCAATTGCAAAATAGAGCAATACAAATGAAACAAGAATCATAACCAGATTCTGCCATAAAAATGTGCCGTCGGCAAAAAGTGCCGCAAAACCCGAAGATTCCCACAAGCCAATAAGAACTTCTTTAATCATAGGGAAAAATCTCCTTTTTCTGTTTATTCTTTTATTTTAATTACAGAACGGCGAGAACATCGTCGGTGTTAACAGTTGAGCCTTTAACTACAAGCACTTGCTTTACAGTACCGTCACAAGGAGCAACGATGTCATTTTCCATTTTCATAGCTTCGAGAACCATAAGCACGTCACCGGCTTTAACTGCCTGACCTGCTGAAACTGAAACGCTAAGGATTGTGCCGGGCATGGGTGAAGCAACATTTGTGCCACCTGCTACAGGTGCTGCTGCGGGGGCCGGTGCAGCTGCGGGAGCTGCCGCAGGAGCTGCTACAGGTGCAGCGGGTGCTGCTACGGGAGCTGCTGTCTCTGAAAGAAGAACTGCTTCGCTCTCGTTTACTTCTACTTCGTAATTTTTGCCGTTTAAGCTAACGATATATTTCATTTTATTATTCCTCCATTAATTTAATTGACTTA
>CAYWKY010000095.1:0-6957 GCA_964458915.1 uncultured Faecalibacterium sp. | reverse complement strand
AGTACTACAGCAACAGACGCATATATAGGAACATCAAAATTTAATACAGAATATCAGTATATTGTTTAGAATAAGGAGATAATTTATATGAAAAAGATTAAAAGAATATCAGCTTTATTGTTAGTGATTGCTATGTTTATATCTTGTATATCAATGAGTGCCAGTGCAAGTACACACAGTAGACATGTTAATGATTCAACTCGTTTTTCGGATGAATGGGAACACACAAGAATTTATATATATACAGCTGATGATGACGATGAAAGGTATATCGGCTCTTTGTCATATGGATATGACAAAGGTGTTTTATCAAATAAAGATTATGCGTGGACAGAAGGAGATGAATGTAAGACTCGTGCCGGAATTAAGAGAGTTGGCATAGATGGTTCTGTTAAATATGGAGACTGGCTAGCGGTAGATGAATATAGTAAAATTTCCGTTTCCCATGAATCGTTTGAACTTTATTATTATATTCAGTTTGCCAATGATTATTCTAATAAATTAACAGGATACACAAATCATAATACAAAGGTTAATGTTTAATTGCTTTAACATACAGTTCCGCTTTGCGGAGCTGTATGTTAGCTTCGAGGTAGATGTATGGATAAACAGCATAAAAACGCTTTTAGAGTTTTAATTACCGTTTTTTTACTTTTTACTCTGGCTTTTAGTGGCATTGTTCTTTATTGGTTTGTTTCGGTTTATATTCCTTTTAATCGTTATGAAAAAGCTGTAGATGATTATACGCAAACATTCCCTGTTGAAGAAACAATCAAGGCGAAACTAATAGATGGCAAGGTATATAAAGTTTCTAAGCCTAAATTTATGAAGTTCAATGGTATACTAACTGTTTACGATGAAGTAGACTATGAATCTTTTTCTTACGAAAATGCTTCATTTAAACAGAAAAATATTACTTTGTCAATTATTATATACTCAACAGGTAAACACAAATATATCATTGAAACTGGTTTGGATTCAAATACAGATTTATCGATTGAAATTGACAAAGATGCAAATCTGTTAGAAGAGTTTGCAAGTGATGAAAAACGCAAAATTCTAATTGATTACAATGATGAAGTCAAAGAGATACTGAAAAACGCAATAGAATTGTGGGAGCTTGAATAATATTATGAAAAATAAAAATAAATCTTTTCTACTCATGACATCTATTGTAGTTGTTTTAATATTATTTTTTATTGTTGCTTTAATCAGTTTCAAATGGTATGTTTCTGTTGGAACACCATATAAACAGTATTTAAATGCTTTTGATGGTGATTATTACAGTGTAAAATCTGAATCCTCTTCATCACAAAAATTTGAAAAAATAATTGGTAAATATAGATATACGGTCGCTAAACCAAAATTCTTAGATTTTACGGGATATTTAACAGTTTCATATTTAGAACTTCCAAAGGTCGAGATTGACCCAAAATCATCTGAGGTTATAGGGAGCAATGGCTTATATATTTCTGTTTATATTTGGACTGATGTTAGTGGTAGATATAAATATGGGGTTATGTTTGATGATGAATATCAAGGAATATTTGAACAAATTACAATCAATAAAAATGCTGCTTATTTACCGGATGAAAGAAATCTTGAACTAAGTGAAAAAGCGCAACAACATTTAAAGGAAAATAATGCTGAAATCAAAGAGATGCTAAAAAACGCAATAGAATTGTGGGAGCTTGAATAAGGAGGCTAGTATGAGAAAAGCGAAATATTTTTTATGCTTTATGCTGATACTTTGTGGCTTGGTGTTAGGCGGAGAAATATATCAAGATTATTTAACAAATGATTGGCTATTGGGTTCTTATGAGTTTTCTGTCAAAAATCCTCAGGGAGTTTCGGAGTCTCAAAGAAATCAAACTGTCAAAGAGCTTGCTTATAAAAACAATTGCGATGTATTTAGTTATACAGTTAGTTTTCTCGATGGTAAACTAGCCAAAAAGTTAATAATATACTGCGATGAAAATGGTAATAGCGAAATAAAAAAGAAGCTTGCTATTGAAGGCGGGAATTTTAATAGTTTATTCAGCGGTTCAACCCATATTATTTTTAAAGATTTTTTTGAAGAAGATAACAATAACGGTATTTTAAGATATTACTTTTTAGGAAATTTTGAAGGTGTAGATTCTATCCGTTCGTCTTTAGTTGATGATGGCTATACTTGCAACAGTATATCTTTAATATCTGATGAAATTCATAACGATCAAAGAAAGATATGCATATTGATATGGGTGGCTTTAGGCGTAATTTTATTAGCGTTTACTTGGATCGACAATCAGTTTAAAAAGAAAGAAAGGCTTGTGCTACTTTCTTTAGGTAAGCCTATTTATAAAATGATGCTTGAATCCGCTTGCGTTGATACGGCTGTTCTTATAGTAATATATTCTGTGTTGTATCTCACTTTATATAAGCTTACTTATTTGAAATATTTAAAGAGTATAACTCTGCCTATTTTTCTTGTATCCATATTTGCAAATGTTATATTAACAGTTTTGATCATGTCAAACATGGATATAAAAAAGGCGCTTAGTTCGTTTAAATCAAGTTCTTTGGCTTTAGCAAATGCTTATTTAATTAAAACAGTTGGTGTAATAGTAACAATTATAATTTTGACTATCAATATTGTTCAAATACAGAATAATACATATATTCTGATGAATAACAATAAAATTGCCAATTTAGAGGGCTATAGTATTTTGAGCCTAGTTAAAAGCAAAGAAGATATAAACACCAACTATGATTTTGACACTAATGATCAAATAGAAATTTCGGTGGAAAATACACTGGTCGATAAAATTTACAGTGATATATTTTGTGATAAATATATGAAGAATGAAGTTACCTTTGCTTTTAAATATGCATATATGATGTCACATGAGTTTTTGGCATGTGAAAAAAATTCTTTGTATCTTTTAAGCTCAATTAAGGAAATTGAAAGCATTGATTTTTCAAAAGATATTTATTTGCTTATTCCCGAGGATATTCAAGAGAGTGAATATGCAGATATACTTGATAGTGCATTAAGCTTAAATTTTGAATTTAGTGATGAAACGCAAATAAATTATGAGTTTATAACCTATAAAGGGGATCACAATGCTTTTTATTATGAAAATGTTACATCTTACGACAGTAAATATTTTGGTAGCGCAAAAAATCCCATTATAACAATCTATAATTTTACAAACAAAACTAATAATTTACATATTAAGGAAGGTCCACCTGTTTTTTATAAAATAACCGAAGAGGATATTGAATATTATACTGAGCTGTTTTCACTTGAAAACCAAGAATATAATCTTGTTGCCTCTAATGCCGAACATGTATATCAATACGGCATGAATTATTATGAAAGTCTCATGACATTGAACTTAGTGCTTAGTATTTTTATGATATTATTTGAATTTATCATGATAATTACTATTATTAAGGTCGAGTATATGTCGAACTCAATAGAAATGTCCCTTAAAAAGTTTTACGGATATTCCCTAATTAAACGAAACAGAAGTATATTCTTTTTATATACCTTTGGCGTGTTTATAGGAGTATTTGCAACAGCTCTCGCTGCGTGGCTTATGCAACTTAAAGTGCTAAATATAATATTTGCTGTCAGCGGTGCTATACTTATAACGGAATATCTGGTAATGACATATTACATAGTTAAACTTGAAAAAGTGGGTGTTGCAAAAATACTCAAAGGAGGATGTTTATGATAGAGATAAAGAACTTGTGCAAAAGCTTTGGCGACAATATAATATTTAATGATTTTAATGTCACTATAAATGATGGAGAATATGTGGTTTTTGCCGGTAAAAGCGGTTGTGGCAAAACAACACTTTTAAACATGATAGGTGCACTTGAAAAGCCGGACAGTGGCAAGATAATTGTCAATGGAATTGACATAAGCATAAAGCGCAAACAAAAAGAGTATTTTAGAAGTACTGTTGGTTTTCTTTTTCAAAATTTTGCTTTGATTGAGAATAAAACAGTTAGACAAAATCTTGATCTTGTGCAGAAAAAATATCGCAGTGAAGTGACAATAAGTCAGGCTCTAAACGCTGTCGGCATTGCGGGCAAGGAGGATACAGCGGTTTATAAGCTCTCAGGCGGTGAGCAACAAAGGGTGGCACTTGCGAGGCTTATGATAAAAAAGTGTGATATTATTCTAGCTGATGAGCCTACAGGTTCACTCGATACGGATAATGCGAAGTCGGTTGTGTCTATACTCAAGCAACTCAATTCTCAAGGTAAAACTATAATCCTTGTTACACATGACGAGAGAATAATGGCTGATTGTGAAAGAGTTATAAAGCTTTCATAAAAGAAAAGCGGTGGGTCACTGAACCTACCGCTTAAATTATATGTCTTAATTTTGCCAAAACTTTCTGTCAAGAGCACGGTATTGCACCGCTTCAGTGACATGAACAAGCTCTATATTTTCGCTGCCGTCAAGGTCGGCAATTGTTCTTGCTATACGCAAAATCTTGTCATATGCTCTGGCTGAAAGACCCATTGTTTCAAAACACCTTTCAAGCATCTTTTTGCTCGTTTCATCTAATTTACAAACCTGCCTTGTCATTGATGGACTCATCTTTGCGTTGCAGGTTATATTAGTACCTTCAAAACGCTTAGTTTGAATAGCTCTGGCTTTGTTAACACGCTTTTTAATTTCAGCTGAGCTTTCGCCTTTTTCATCGGCCGAAAGCTTTTTAAAATCTACCTGAGGCACCTCAATATGTATGTCAAGTCGGTCTAAAAGAGGGCCGCTGACCTTGGCAAGGTACTTTTGAGCTGCACCCTTTTGACAGGTGCATTGCTTAGTCGGATGACCGAAATAACCGCAAGGGCAGGGGTTCATGGCGCAAACGAGCATAACCTCACATGGGTAGGTCAGCGAGCCGGAAACTCTCGACACAGTGATTACACCGTCTTCAATAGGTTGCCGCATTGCCTCCATAGATGCACGGGGAAATTCCGGCAGCTCATCTAAGAAAAGTACACCGTGATGGGACAGGCTGAGTTCACCCGGCTTTGGTACTCTGCCGCCACCGGAAATGGCTGCTGAAGAAATGGTGTGATGCGGTGAGCGAAATGGTCGTGTTTTAATAAGCGAAATATTTTCGGGCAGTACACCGGCTATAGAATATAGCTTTGTTACTTCAAGGCTTTCTTGAAATGTCATGTCGGGAAGAATTGACGGTATTCTCTTAGCAAGCATACTTTTACCCGAACCCGGAGGACCTATCATCAGTGCGTTATGTCCACCGGCAGCCGCAATTTCCAAGGCTCGCTTAACTTGATATTGTCCCTTTACATCGGCAAAATCAAGCATATTTTCTGCCGTTTCCACATATTCATTGAAGTTGTTAGGGTCAACCTTTTCAATTTGTTTTTTACCTATAAGGTGTGCATAAAGCTCTAAAAGGTCTTTTACAGGGAAAATATCTATGTCTTTTACAACGCTGCTTTCACCGGCATTATCAAAGGGTAAAAATATAGCTTTATAGCCAAGCTCTCTCGCCTTTATAACCATAGGTAAAGCGCCGCTTATTTTTCTAACTTCACCGCTTAAAGATAATTCGCCTATAAAAGCAAATTCATCAGTTTCAACTTTTAACTGATTGGTAGCAAGTAAAATAGAAACGAGTATGGGCAAATCGTAAACGCTGCCTTCTTTTCTTACATCTGCCGGAGTCAGATTGATTGTCATTCTGCCCTCAGGAAAATCAAAACCGTTATTCCTTAAAGCAAAGTAGACTCTGTTGCGGCTTTCGCTGACAGCTGTGTCGGGCAGACCAACCATATCAAAACGAGACATACCCTTTGCAAAGGAACACTCAACACCTACCTCATAGGTGTTCATACCGAAAAGACCTATACTGTTAACCTTAGCGAACATAATATCATTCCTTTATTTTTCCCTTTTTACTCATTATACAACAACTAAACTATTTTATCAATATATGTTCCGGGATAAAAATGTAATAATATTTCTTTATATGTGCTTCCTTGTCTTGCCATATAATCGGCACTGTATTGGCTCATTCCAACACCGTGACCATAGCCTTTAACGGTGAAAATATACTTTTCTTCTTTGTACTCTGCCGAAAAGGTGGGGCTTTTAAGCCCAAGAATGGAGGCAAGCTCATTGCCTGTGTAGCTTTTTTCGCCTATAGTGATTTCGGTTACATATCCGTTTTCGTCTTGCTCAATGCTTTTAATAAGATTGCCATTTCCTTCTTTAAGGCTTAGTTTTCGAGTTAACTCATCTTTAGTGAAAGTGTTAGAGGAATCAAAATCGGGGGAGAGCGTGTCACCTACAGCGCTAACACTTTTTAGGTAGGGCAAGTCACTGCCGAAGACTGTTTTTGCGCTGTGAGTTTTGCCGGGAGATATTGCGTGATAAAGGGCGAGAACAGGCTCAGCCTCATACATGACACATTCACCGAGAACACTTAAAACGATTTTCTCTAATTTCTCTTTATTTCTGTCATATTTTTCTCCCCATTTGTCTTTCATTTCTTCCTGTGTCAGGTACCCTTGATGAGTAGCAGAGATGTCGGATATGTCGTAGTCTATGGCAGTCTGAGAATTATCCGAGTTTTCTTTAAGGTATCTGTAGTATGTATAACAAGCAACGGCTTGAGCCTTTAGAGCTTCCTCACTGTATGAGGCAGGCATTTCCGCCGCAAGAGCACCGAGAACATAATCCTTAGCTGAGGCCTCAGTCACTTTAAGAGATAAGCTATCCAGTACCTTAACTGTCTCTTCTTTTTTTGTTTCATTTGTGTTTTCGTTTTTGTTGTCGCCTTGGTTTTTTACTCCAACGCAAATCAATGGAGTGAATATCATAATTAAACAAATTATGCAAGTCATTAGGGCGTATTGCTTCATAAAACCGTCATCCTTTTTCATATTTTAAGTTAATTTTATTGACTTTATAATTAC
>CAYWKY010000094.1:0-6970 GCA_964458915.1 uncultured Faecalibacterium sp. | reverse complement strand
AACTTTATAATTTCGGCAGCATAGGCGGCAAGGGTCTGATTATAATATCCCCACACATACCCGGCAGGTAATATAAAGGTGCAACTGACAAACCAGCCGATAAAGCTATTTTTCAGCCGTAACAGCTCACTGCACTTTCCCTTCATAGCCTTTTGAGACGAAGAAATAAGATGTCTGAAATTTAGATATTCACCCTTGATAAAGTAATATTTCACTAAAAACAGTGATGCTGTAACTTTAAAATAATATCTAATTGCGTTTATAAGGAACGCGGCGCACCCTGCACCTAAAACCAATGTAACCGCCGCCGAGAAAGCCGATTTGCTAAGGTTAACTATGAGAGCCAGACAAATTAATGTAGGCACATTAAAAGAGAGAAAAATCAAAGCTTTCAGCAAATTTAGCTTTAACGAAAGCCACAAAAGACCTATAAAGCTTTTAGGACGAAAGTAAAAAAATATATCTTTTGTATCCGCATGAATATTTTGCGCCTTTTTAAGCATATATCTGTCGCTGCCGATTTTTAAGGCAGTGTATAGCATATGGCCGGAAACAATCAAAATCAGAGCAAAAGCTAAATTGAAGTATTTTGTTTCTTCACCAAGATAACCTTGTAAATAGGGTGCTACCCCACTTTTATAAGCTAAAGGTAGCAGGGACAGGGATAGTATTAACATTGCTCCGACAGCAAAGGTTAAATAAGATAGTGGAACTGCGCCCACAAGTAGGCTTCTGCCTTGAAGACGAATTTTTTCTGCCATTAAATCAACTCCTAAAAGAAGTGTTGGCAAAAAAGCAAAAATTAAGCAGGTCACTTATGAAATGACCTGCTTATACAAAATGTTAAATTGATACGCTTGAAGAATATGTTGAGTTAAACTGTGTACCGGCCTTGGAAACAAGGAAATTAGAGGGAATAGTAAAAGAAACTGTACTGCCCGAAGAAATTGATTGACCTGATAAGTCAATGATAATTTCCTGCATACCGTCGGCATTTTTGCCCGCTGTTACACTGCAAGTTACCTTTTCGGCTGACTCAACACCGTCAACACGAATTGAAATGCTCGTTGAGTTAGCTTTAATGTCACTGCTCCATGAAGCAGGACTGATTGAAAGATAAAGCTTGCCCGAATTGCTGTCATAAGCCTCAGAGTCAATAACAAGAGGCGTTGAGAATTTCTCAGGCGCTTTTGTTGTGGTTGGCTTAGTTGTAGTCGGCTTTTTAGTGGTGGTCTGGTTTGTAGAGGTTACAGACGGAGTGACCACAGCTGTTGGATAAGAAGTGGGTACTGTCGGCGGCAAAGATGAGCCTGTTGTTGAAACATTAACATCCGGCGGCACCACAGTGTCAGAAGGTATAACCACATTATAATCTGTTGTCACAGCAGCCATGTCAAATCTTGTTGTTTCCATCCATGGTACTGTTTTACTTGGGCTTGTTGTAAGAATATATGACACCGGCTGTGTTGCGGTGGTAGTAGGCAGAGTTGTAATTACATTTCCTGTGGCAATGGGTGCCGTTGTTGTAGGTTCTTCGTCACCGGCACATGCGGTAAACAGTACTGCCACAATCGCTAAGGTTATAAAAATTGCAACAATTTTGCGCAAACCTGTCGCCTCCTGATTCAATAATATACAGACCTATTATACACAAAAAACATAATAAGTCAAATAAATAAACGGTTAATTTTTTAATTTCTCGAAATTTTCTATTATATATTTTGCCGAAGCAAGTTTAATTTTAGCTAAAATATCCTCTTGTTGCATTTTTTTGTCAAAATTTTCTATTGCTTGCTTGCTAAAAGAAACATCTTCATTGTTGTTGTCATACATTTTTGCAAACTCCGACAGCTCACAAGAAAATTCTTCCATTCCAATTGCGCTCAGCGCCGGACAAATTATTGCGGTGAGAATTTCACTGTTTTGAGAATAGAACTCCCCTGCCGAAGCGTCTTGAGTGAAAACGTCGAGAGTATAGATGAATTGCTTTTCTTCATTTAAGCTTTGAAAAGCCTTTTCCATGTCCTCACTTTTTTGAAGTTTAATTTGATATATGAGAGCCATTCCTTCAAGAATTTCATTTTTGTCATAAGATGATATTTCATCAAGTGTAACATTCTTATATTTATCCTTAATAGCTGTCAGCCGTTTAATTTCGTTTTCCTGAGACTTAAAGATTTTATTATGCTTAGAATAAGCTTGAACAGCCTTAGTAAAAACAAGAACAAAAGCTATAAGAACCACTACAAAAACCGCTATAAGATACCCATATTGGGAAAGCCACTGCATTATTCTTCCTCCTGCAACTTTTTATAAATATCGCCCTTTTTAATGCCTGTTTCTTTTGCTGCCTGCTTTGCCGCCATGCTCATGCCGACACCCTCACTGATATAAATTTTTGCAAGAGCCACAGCATCAGATAAAGTAATCTCGTCTTCCTCGGCTTCAGGCTTTCCTGAAATTACAAGCACAATTTCGCCCTTTAAGCTTTCTTCGCTATACTTTTCGGCAGCACTAAAAAGTGTGGTGCGTATAACTTCTTCATGTATTTTCGTTATCTCACGCACTATTGTAAGCTCTCTATCGCCTAAAGTTTCATATAAGTCACGAAGAGTATTGGTCAGCTTGTGAGGCGCTTCATAAAAAACCATAGTGCGTTTTTCATCTTTAATTGAAGAAAGATGCTCACAACGTGACACTTTATTCATACTGAGAAAGCCTTCAAAAGTAAATCTTCCGACGTTCATTCCGGACAAAGCAACTGCTGTAGCAAAGGCGGTAGGTCCGGGTACAGCGGAAACTTTTATTCCGTTTTCATGGCAAAGCTTTACTAAGTCCTCCCCCGGATCAGATACGGCAGGCATACCGGCATCTGTAACAAGGGCACAGCTCTCACCTTGCAAAATTTTATCAACGATAATCTCGCCCTTAGCTCGTCTATTATGCTCAAAATAGCTTATCATAGGCTTTTTTATATCAAAATGGTTAAGCAGCTTTACCGTTACTCTTGTGTCCTCAGCGGCAATAAAATCAACCTCACCGAGAGTTGCAACAGCTCTTGGCGACATATCACCAAGGTTACCTATAGGAGTGCCGACTACATATAAAATTCCTGCCATTTTTTACCTCCCGATAATAAATCATACTCACTGATGTCCGTTCATATAGTCTCCGAACATATCTCTAAACTCTTGTGTGTTATTTCCGTCATCATCTTGCATAACAAGCTCTTTTTCTATTGTTACGCCACTTTTGCTCCCACGCTTGCCCTCGACAAGAACAAGCCATGGCTGTTTGCCCTTCCTTTGAACCACAAATCGAATACGCTTAACCTCAATTCCGCCTTGACGCATACTGCAAATAATATCGCAAAGTCGTTCCGGTCTGTGACACATACAAAATCTGCCACCGAACTTCAAAAGCTTTGCCGCCGCCGAAACAGCGTCATCAATATTGCAAGTAACCTCATGACGAGCGATTCTATGTGCCGGCAAAAGACTTTCTATACCTGTACCAACAGGCTTATATGGCGGATTCATAGTTACAAGGTCAAATTTGCCAAATTCGAGTACATTTTTAACAGCGCGAAGATCGCAGACAATAGGCTTTATTCTACCTTGAATATTATTAAGCTCCAAGGAATTTTCAAGCTGTTCAATTGCTTTTGGCTGAATATCAAGAGCGTACACCTCTTTAGTTTCGCCTTTACACCAAATGAGTGGAATTATTCCACACCCGGTTCCCATGTCACAGGCAATGTCCTTACGCTTAATATTAGCGAAATTTGCCAGCAACACCGCATCAGTACCAAAGGTATGAGAGTCAGATACGACTATGCTCATATTATCACCGAGGGGCTCTATTCTATCGTCAGAATTCAAATTCAACACATTCACCTGCCAAAACTAAAAATCAATAGCTACCGCTTGAATTTTGATTATAACATAATATAACAGCCTTTGTCAATGAAAAAAGGCACTGCAAAAACATTGGTTCCTACAGTGCCTAAATCTTATTTAAGTCAAGTTAATTACCTAGCTGATGCAGCGTTGCTGATTGATCTAATCTGCTGTTTTGCGAGTTTAACAATAAACTCTTCTGTGTCAGCAATTGACTGCTCAACAATGCCATCAATCTTAACATTATCGCCGGCTACAAGCTTTTCGGAGAATTCCTCGTAATCCTCTGCGCCCTTGTCGCTTCTGATTGCGTCAGCCCAAGTTGTTACATTAGTGCCAACGAAATACATAATGTGATAACCGAACTCAGTTTCAACGATACCAACATCGCCATATTCTCTGTTATCATCCATAGCCCAGTCTTCAAATTCTGAAACCATTCTGCCTAAAGCAGTGTTTTCATACAGACCGCCCTCGGAAGCGTTACTGTCAGCTGAATACTCCTTAGCAAGCTCTGCGAAAGCATCCTCTGTCTTGTCGCCTGCAAGATATTTTTCAAGGATATCCTGTGCCTGCTTGTAAAGAGCCTTATCCTCTGTCTTTTCAAGGTCAACATCAATATCAACTGTTACATCATATTTTGAGGGATCAAGAAGCTCAACATCAACATCTTCAGCTTTTTCTTCTTTTGCGTCTTCTTTATCTTCTGCTTCATCAGCATCCTCTTTTTCGTCGTCCTCAGGGAACTGAATGAGAATGTGTCTTACGTCGTAGGTTGCAACATCAGCAGCCTTATGAACGGGAAGCTCCATCATATATACGCTGTAGCCTGTGTCTTCGTTTTCAACAATATATGTTTCACCGGCTTTAGTGTCCTCGTCAAAAGCCCACTTGAGGAACTTCTCATCTGAAGAATCATATGAAAGATCGCTGTATGTGGTTTCTTCAACAATTGTCTTGCTGTTGTCTGTTTTCATTTCTTCGTACTTCTCGTTGCCTGCAGCCTTTTCAAACTCAGCGGCAGTAGCCTTGAAGCTATCGGGAGTTGAAACCTTTGAAGCGAATGACTCAGCCTTTTTCTTAGCTTCAGCCATTGTTGCGTCTGTTACCTTCTTAGTTGCCTCTTCACCCTCTTTTTCTGCGGGTACTTCAACAGTATCAGCAACTACTTCATAAAGACGAAGTGTAGCAACACCATAGGTTGTAAGATTGTCTTTATATTCTTTTTCAATATCTTTGTCGCTATATGAGTTAGCAAATTCTTCACTCTTAACAGTCTGAACCTTAGTAGCAAGAGTTTGTTCCTCACAGATTTGACGAAGAAGGTCAAGAGTCATGCCTTTGCCGTAATATGCACGAAGATAAGCTGAAACTGAATAGTTGCTATCTTTAGCTGTTGTTTTGAGCTCTTCGATTGTTGAATCAACAGAAGCTAAATCATCCTCATCAAGTTCGATTTTGTTTTCATTAGCGTACTCGATGCTTGCTTTAACATACTTAAGGCTTTCTTTTGCGCTGTACTCAAAGAAATCTGTAAACTTTGGGCTTTCAACACCCTCAATATCACCCGAGTAATCCTGCTGGTCAGGAGATATAGTATAGTCATAGCCTGTATAGAGCTTGCCCATACCACTGCCATAGTATGTATCATACTGATATGAATAATTGAAATAGTTTGAGAAAACGCTGTTATAATAATATGCGTATTCCGGTGCTTTTACTTCAACATCGCCAATGTAGAACGCTGTCTTACCTCTTTCGAGTACACCCGAATTACTAATTGCAAATCCACCGATACCGGCAACAAGAGCAACAACTAAAACTGCAGCAATAGCAATTTTGCCCTTCTTTGAAAGAGTCACCTTATGGGATTTCTTTGCATTTTTCTTAGCCGCTTTTGCTATACGTGCTTTTCTTTCTTCACGATAAAGCTCGGCAGCTGTTTTTTCCTGTTTTGCCATGAGTTTTCATCCTTTTCTAAAAATAGTAAAAATTTGCACCTACTATTTTATACCATTTAGATAAAAAAAGCAAGTACATTTTGTTCTTTCACGAACATTTATACACAACTTACTTAAAAAATAATTAAAGCAAAAGCTTACACTACAATTATTTGGAGTTTAAAGAGTTGAAAATCTAAGATTTAT
The DNA here is from genome assembly GCA_964458915.1 of uncultured Faecalibacterium sp. Classification (GTDB taxonomy): domain Bacteria; phylum Bacillota; class Clostridia; order Oscillospirales; family Acutalibacteraceae; genus UBA6857. Next base: position 924 of record CAYWKY010000094.1, on the reverse strand, counting down.
TCAATTTCATTGACAAGATTTAAAATCTTATATAAAATTAATTATAGAACATTTGTTCGGTTGATTTTACAAGACGAACAATGAATAAAAACGGAGGTAAGCTATATGAAAGAAAACACTTCTTTTGATGAAGTAGACTATGAAACTGCCCGTCAGCAGTATAATAGTTGGATGTCAAAACAAAGCGAAAGCTTGGATGAATTTATAGTAAGGAAAAGAAAAATTGAGCTTATTTCACTCGTTAAAAAGGTTATCGAAAACGAACTAAACGAAAAGGAGAAAGAAATTGTAAGACTTCACTGGTACGAAAACAAATCTGTAACTCAAACAGCTCAGATTCTTTGCGTTGATAAATCAACCGTATCAAGACGGCTGGATAAAATCAACGACATTATTTACGACAAGCTGAAATATGCCATTGAATACCGCTTCGGTAACGACTACGCTCAGCTCGCTCGTGTAATTGTCAAAAGCAAAGATGCGATGTGCAGCTTTGTTAAGTCGGACAGCATAGCCGGCAGAATTAGAAAGCTTCGCATTTCTCAAGGCTTAACACAAGAGGAGCTAAGCGAAATGACAGGCATTGCTAAAGGCATCCTTGAGAAAATCGAGAGCGCAAGCGTTGAAGCGAACACAACACAAATTGCTAAAATTGCAACTGTATTTAAAGTAAGTGCAGACTATATTATTTTCGGAAACAAAGAAAGGAAGTGCGGCTAATGATGAGCTACAGAGAGCTTTATGCACAGTACGAAAACTGTATAGAAACACAAAACAAAATTATCGCTAAGTGCAGACAAGATTATATGAACGCAATAAAAAACGGCAACAGGGCCGATGCTGAGCGACTTGGCAGGATATTAAAAATCTATTATGACGAGAGAAATGACCTTGTAACAGGCGCAAATGAAATGAAAAAATATA
>CAYWKY010000093.1:0-7053 GCA_964458915.1 uncultured Faecalibacterium sp. | reverse complement strand
GGAATGTCTTTCTCTTTGCAAATTGAAACAAGCTCATGTGTTAAGTCTCTGTCAAGAGTCGGGCTTATGCCGATTGATGCACCACCGCCGAGACTTATTGTTTGAGTTTTATCTGTATAAGCGTCATCACCGAAGCCAACATCAACGGCAATGGCATAGTCGGGCATAAGAGCAAATGCGCCTGTTTTAGCTCCGCTGCCACTTGTTTCCTCCTGAGTGGAAAACAGCACGCTGACACGAATGTTATTAAGCTGACCCTTTGTCATTTCGAGGGCACGAACAATAGCTGCCATACAGCATCTATCATCAAATGCAGGTGACGCAATTTTATCACCGAGAAGTTCATGCTGTGTAGAGCGAATTGTTATTCTGTCACCAATTTCCACTAAAGATTCGGCAGCGGCTTTATCGTATCCAATATCAACTGCCATAGTTTTTATATCAAGATTTTCTTTCGATGAGTCGCCTTTTTGAAGATGAGGCGGTACAGAGCAAATAACGCCGAAAAGCTCTTCTTTGCCGTGAACAATAACCTCTGCGCCTGTAAGAACACGCAAATCAGTGCCTCCAACCTTATCAATAAGCAAAAAGCCTTTCTCGTCAATATTTCTTACAACCATACCGATTTGGTCAATATGTGCGTCAAGAAGAATGTGAGTTCCCTTATCGCCCATTGTTCCTCGTACACTGCCGAGGCGGTCAATTTTTGCGTCCATATATTCGCTGAGAAGTTCACGGGCAAATTCTGCCACTTCTCTTTCGTCACCTGATGAGCCGTTCTTTTCGGCAAGTGAAAAACAAAGCTGTTTTAAGTTCATAATTAATTCCTTCTTTAAAACATTATAATCGTTGTTATTATACTCTGTTTACTCATAAAAATCAACATTTAAATTTAAGGTTGTTCCGGCTGATTATTTCACCATGATTTTTTCAGTTTAGCATAAAAAATATGGCGGTGCTAAACCGCCACACTTTTAAATTCTTTTCATTAGCTTATAATACTCTCCATATTCATCTGCACCGTCGAACAGTACCTCATTAAAGCCGAATTTTCTATATAGATGTAAAGCTCCCACATTGTCTTTATCGACACCAATTGTCATTTCCTGAAAATTCATGCTCTTAGCTTTTTTAATGAGAAAAGACAAAACTTCGCTGCCGATACCACGATTTCGATACTCTTTTTTGACAATCATTCTCGACACATAAACTCTCCTATCCTTTATAGTATAATCAGCATCTCCTATGTCAAGAACCAGCGCACCTTCCGCAATAAACTCTCCGTTTATTTTATACACGAAAACAAGACGGTTGCCTGTTTCGATTTCTTCTCGCCAAGTGTCGGTAAGCTTTTGAGCCTTCATGTTCCAAATATTTTGACATTTGTGATATTCTTCTATTTTCAGCGGTTCAATTGTAACGCTTTGATTAGATTTTTTCATTTTATATCTCTTCCTTTACAAATCTTTTTTTGAGAAAGTTCATATAACGGCTCTTTTGAGAGCAAATCATCTTTTTTGAATTTACTAACTCAATAAATTCACTTCACTCACCCAATTAAAGGAATAAGCGGTCGTCTCTTGACAAACCGCTTACAATTAAGTTTAACATTATTCTTTAGCTTTCGGTGTTTCGTCAACTCTCGTGCTGAAAAGCAATGAAATGCACCAAATGGCGGCTAAGGCAATAACAGTATAAATTATTCTGCTTATAATGGCATTTTGTCCGCCGAAAATCCAAGCTACAAGGTCGAACTGAAAAATGCCGATAAGCCCCCAGTTAATACCGCCAATAATTGTAAGAACTAATGCAATTTTGTCAAGCATATAAATTCAACTCCTTTTGAAAGTATTATGAGCAGAATTTACATCTTTATTCAAAAAATCAGAATTCGCTTGCCATTATAGCTGAGCCGAGAACATTTTTTATAATTTTAAAATCATTCTTTAAATAAAACTTGATTGCACCCTTGTTACTCATGCCACATGAAAGCATAACATTATTTATTTTCTTTTCCTTAAGATGAGCTTTAAGCTCATTCATAAGACGAGTACCAACACCCTGACCTTGGCAAACATCTAAAATGTCAATGTGAAGGTGTGCCTGATATTTATTTGAAAAGCCTTGTGTAAAAGAAGCTCTCCCATTGCCGAAGCATAGTAATTCATGCCCATTTCCTTTACCTCAGGCAAATAAAACTTCTTCATAACATCATAAAAGTCATAGAAGTTTTCGGCGCAGAGAATATATCCCACCGCTTCATCATTTTCGTCTGCGGCAACAAAAATATTATCAGGCTCGTTTTCGGTATAGTAATCGTTATACATAACCGTGAGAAAATCTCTTTGCTTTTTAGTTTCAGTTGGAAGCTTTGAGGTTTCAATACAAATTTTTCTAAGGTTTTCCTTATCTTTCTTTTGATACTTTCTTATGCTTATCATTACTTCATCTCCCATAAAAGCTTTGATGATGTGGAAACACCGAGTGCGCCACTTTTAATTGCGTTTTCAACTTCAACATCTTCACTTATAAGTCCACCGACTATTACGGGTACCGAAAGCGCAGAGCTGAGCTGTTTCGTTATTTTAGGCATTATGCCCGGCATAATTTCTATAGCATCAGGGTCAATGACCTGTGATGTTTTAACAGCGGTGTCAATAGACAAGGAATCAATTATAAATATTCTTTGCACTGTGAGAAGACCTAAATTCTTAGCGGCCTTAAGCTGACTGTTTTTAGTTGACACAATGCCGTCAGGCTTAATTTCTTCGCTGATATACTTCAAGGCAACAGCGTCCTTGGAAAAGCCGTCAAGCAAATCAACATGAATAAATATCATTTTGCCCATTGATTTCGCTTTTTCAACAGCATCTTTTACATTGAAAATGCTGCCGCACAAAAGGAAAATAATATTACAGTCGGACTTTAGCGCCGCATCAAGGTTGTTTAAATCCTTAACCGCAGCAATTATCGGATTTTTCTTCATTTTTTCGGCAAATAAGCTTCTCATATTTTACATCTCACCTTTCAATGCTCTTTCAATTATTCCTCTGAGTTCTTCTGTACCGTCACCCTTTGTGGCAGAAAAAGGTACAACGGAAATATTACCGTATTTTGTAAGGATTGAGCATATGCTTTCAAGCTGAGACATTCTCTCGGTTTTGTTAAGCTTGTCGCACTTAGTGAGAGCAACTGCAAAAGGAATACCGCACTCAGTCATATACTCTATCATATCAATATCCTGTTTTGTAGGCGCATGTCTCATATCAATGAGCTGAATGACAAGTCTAATATCTCTGCCGGAAGAAAAATAGCTTTCCATAAGCTCGCTCCAACGAATTTTTTCGTCGTGAGACACCTTGGCATATCCATAGCCGGGCAGGTCAACAAGACGACATTCGGGCAGCTTAAAAAAGTTTATTGTCACTGTTTTTCCGGGCATTGAGCTAACCCTTGCAAGACTTTTTCTGTTCATAAGCCTATTAAGAAGTGAGCTTTTACCTACGTTTGATCTGCCTGAAAAGGCGATTTCCGGCAAGTCCGATTCTTTTAACTGCTTTGCGGTACCGAAAGAGGTTTCAAAAACCGCATTATCAAATCTCATCTGTCTTCCTCCTTTTATTTTTAACGGCAGTGTTTATATTTGAAGCTCTATGTGTAAAGTTAACTGTAGATTTTGAAAGATTATTATAGGTTCTGCTTTGTTTCAGAGCAATAGCAAAAACCTCTTTAACATTTGAGACAGAAATAAACTCTAAGCTATCCTTTACCTTTTGGTCAATTTCCCACAAGTCGGATAAATTATCTGACGGAATAATAACCTTTTTCGCTCCCGATTTATAGGCAGCCATACTTTTTTCTCTAAGACCGCCTATTTTCATAACTCTGCCTGTAAGAGAAATTTCACCTGTCATAGTCACGAATCTGTCAACCTTAATTTTACCCATAGCTGAAAGAATAGCTGTTGCCATAGTAACCCCGGCTGACGGACCGTCCTTAGGTACAGCACCCTCAGGAGCGTGAATGTGTATGTCTTTTTTTGTGAAAGCATCAACGTCAATGCCGTATTCCTCAGCGACACTATGCACATATGTCAGCGCAGTTTTTGCCGATTCCTTCATAACATCACCCAAGCTTCCGGTCAGCTCAATTTTGCCGGTACCGGGAACAGTAAGAACCTCAATTTGAGTTATGGTACCGCCGACACTTGTGTAAGCAAGACCGTTTACAACACCTATTAAGTCTTCCTTTTCAATAAGCTCAGGCATGAACTTTTCCGGACCGAGAAGCTCTTTTATAAGCTCGGGAGTTATATTTATGCGTTTAGTATCGTCTTCGTACAGCTTTACAACGCATTTGCGAAGTAAAGACGCTATGACCTGTTCAAGACGACGAACACCCGTTTCACGAGTATAGCCGTCAATTAAAAACCTGATTGCCTTATCGCTGAAGCGAACTTCATTTCCACTCAAGGCATAGGTTTTCATTTGTTTTTTAATTAGGTGCTTTTTAGCTATCATAAGCTTTTCTTCCGCCGTGTAGCTGGGTAGCTCAATTATCTCCATTCTGTCAAACAGCGGAGAAGGAATAGCTGAAGCATCGTTAGCTGTTGTAATAAACAGCACCTTGCTTAAATCTATGGGAAATTCAAAATAGTTATCTTTAAACGTGTTGTTTTGCTCCGGATCAAGTACCTCTAAAAGTGCCGATGCAGGGTCACCCTTATAGCTTGTGGCAAGCTTGTCGATTTCGTCAAGTAAAATAATCGGGTTCATGGTTTTAGCGTTCACAAGTGCATTGGCAATTCTGCCGGGCATTGAGCCGATATAGGTCTTTCTGTGCCCTCGAATTTCAGCCTCATCGTTGACACCGCCTAAGGCAAGACGCACATATTTTCTGCCCATAGCCTCGGCAATACTGCGTACTATTGAGGTTTTACCTACACCCGGTGGGCCGACAAGACAAATAATTTGACCTTTCACATTATCTGTTCTGCCTCTAACTGCAAGCATCTCAATAAAGCGTTCTTTAATTTTGTCAAGACCATAATGATCTTTATCGAGTTGCTTTTTTGCCACAGAAAGTTCAAAATTATCTTCGGTATATTTACCAAACGGAAGAGACAGAGCAGTGTCAAGATAAACTCTCACAACTGATGCATCTGCTCCGCCAAATTGCATTTTCGCTATTTTAGAGCATTCATAAAGCAGCTTTTCTCTGACCTCATCGCTACAGTCTAAGCTTTCAATTTTTTCTTTATAGCTTTGAGTCTCAAAGCTGGGATCTTCTTCGCCGCCAAGCTCAATAGAAATAGCTCTCATTTTCTCTCTGAGATAATATTCCTTTTGATTTTTGTCCATTTGAGCTTGTGTACGAGCTTCTATTTCAATTTCACAATGAAGTATTTCAAGCTCTTTTCTGAGCAAAACATTCAATTTTTGAAGCTTTGAATAGACCTCAAGCTCGCCTAAGATTTCCTGTCTATCCTCATATCTTGATAAAACCGTGTTAGCTATTTCGTCTGCAAGCTTATCAGGGTCTTCGCTCATGAAAATTTTTCTTGCATGTTCGAGCAAATCAGCCGGAGCGTTGCTCACATAATCCTCAAAGCTGTCCTTAACAGCTCTCATAGCTGCATCAAGCTCACTATCGTTGCAATTACCTCTAAAGGATTCCACTTGCTTTGCATCACACACAAAACAATCATCTTGAGAAATAACCTTAGTAATTATTGCTTTTTCTTGAGTTTCAACAACTATTTTATAGCTGCCGGAATCACCGTCGGTGTTCACTTGTCTTATGAGGGCAACAACACCAATCTTATATAAATCTTTTATTTCAGGGCTATCTTGATTAATATCCGTCTGTGTTACGAGAAGAACCCTTTGGTCGTCCAGCATAGCTTTATCTACCGCAGCAATTGATTTTGCTCTTCCCACCTCAAAGTGAAAACGCAAAGACGGGAATACTACAATTCCTCTGAGAGGTATAACAGGTATTGATTTATAACTTAAACCCATTGCCATTTATTATATCATCCTTTAAATTAATGTTAGTTATATTAATTCATGCTATTATACTACAAAACACAACATAAAATCAACTCTAACTCTTAAATTTAAAGTGAGCAAATATTCTTATGACCGAAAACATATAATTTATCAGTAACTTTCGGGAGATGTTTTCATTGGTTATAAAAATAAAGAAGATTCATGTTTTAGCTTTAATTATGGCTGTTTTATCTTTAAGCTTTATTTTTGCGATTAAATATGAGAAAAAAGCAGAAACCGTATCAGCCGGTGATACGGTTAAATTGCCTGTAGTTATGTATCATCATATAACCGAAAATCCTAAAAAAGCCGGAGATTATACAGTTACAACAGCAGAATTTGAAAGTGATTTAAAATATTTGAAAAAGTCCGGGTACACTGCCGTGTCAATCAGTGAGTTAATAGATTATATCTATAGCAATAAAGATTTGCCGGAAAAGCCTATAGCCATAACCTTTGATGATGGTTTTGAAAGCTACAAGGCTTTAGCTATGCCGATACTTGAAAGGTACAATATGAAAAGCACTGTGTTTATCATAGGCAGTACAACACAGCTATACTCCGAAATAAACGATCACCACATAAGCTATTCAAATCTTAACTGGGAGGCAGTGAAAGAGCTTGCCACTTCACCTCTTTGCGAAGTTCATTCACACACATATGATTTTCACCACAACGAAAAAGGCGAAAGAAAAGGTATGAACCGCCTAAAAGGCGAAAGCGAAGAAGAATATGGCAAAGTATTATCAGACGATTTAATGAAGCTTCAAAAGCTTTTCACTGAGCATGGCTTAAAGCAGCCCACAGCAATAGCCTATCCGTTTGGCGCTTACGACAAAAGTACAAAAAGCATAATAAAATCTTTAGGCTTTAAGGTCAGTTTCACTTGTGAGGGCAGAATAAACACTCTCAAAACCGGGTACGGCGAATGCCTATATAATCTTGGCAGGTACAACAGAAAATCAGGAATTACAAGCGAAGACTTCTTCTCGGATATATTAGC
>CAYWKY010000092.1:0-7187 GCA_964458915.1 uncultured Faecalibacterium sp. | reverse complement strand
ATTTTTAACATTATTTAATTGATAAATTTCCTTGTTTATGATAGAATACATCAAAATATAAACGGAGATTAATAATGAAAAAGGTTACTATATATACTGACGGTGCTTGTTCCGGCAACCCCGGTGCCGGCGGATGGGGCACTATTCTCGACTATCAAGGCAAAAGAAAAGAGTTAAGTGGCGGTGAAGCTCAAACGACGAATAACCGCATGGAGCTCACAGCTGTAATTGAGGGACTTAAAGCTTTAAAAATGCCTTGCGATGTGACAGTTGTCACAGATTCTCAATATGTTGCCAATGGTATAAACCTTGGCTGGGCAAAATCTTGGAAAGCAAACGGTTGGCGAAAGAAGGACAAAAAGCCTGCTTTAAACCCGGAGCTTTGGGATGAACTGCTCAATCTCACCGAAAAGCACAACGTAACTATCACATGGATAAAAGGTCATGCCGGTCACCCGGAAAATGAGCGTTGTGATCAGTTAGCGGTAGCTGAAAGTCAAAAATTTATTTAAACGGAGACATTATGATTAACGAAGCTGAATTTAGAAAAAATTTTGGAGCAAAGCTAAATGCTCTTAGAAAACAACGTGGCTTAACACAATTAGAGCTTGCCACTGCGCTTAACTATAGCGACAAAGCCATATCTAAATGGGAACGAGGCGAATCGGTCCCCGACTCTTACACATTATATGTAATAGCAGATTTTTTCAAAGTACATATAGACGATTTAATTTCAGACGGCGACAATGTGAGCGTCAGTGAATTTAAGCAGACTAAAAAGTCCTCCCCTGTCAAACTTTTTGTTCCGCTAATCTCGGTTTTAGCGATATTTTTTGTTGCATCGATTTTCTTTCTCGTGATGAAAAATGTTGACCTGTGGAAAGGCTATGCCCACTACGCATTTATTTATGCTATGCCTGTCGCTTCAATAGCTTTAACTGTTTTTTCATCAATATGGTGGAAGAATATTTACAGATGTATTTCTGTATCTCTTGTAATTTGGACATCGGCTCTCTCAATTTACTTATCTTTAAATCTTGCGAATCTTAAATACATTTTTATTTCCTGTATTTTTCTGCAAGTCGCTACTATACTTGTATATTTGTTCGCAACTCTTTTGTCAAAGAAAAATTCAAAATAAAAGAATCTCGGCAATCAACCTGCCGAGACTTTTTTATTATATGCTGTGTTATCTAAATTTATTTTATTAAATCCCTTATGACTTCGCCACCAATAATCAATCCGGCAACAGAAGGCACAAATGAAATACTGCCCGGTACTGCCTTGCCCTTCTCGTTGAGTTCCGGGTTTTGCGACTTAATCGGCTCTTGCTTTGAATATAACACCTTAAGCTTTTTAACACCTCGTTTTTTAAGCTCATATCGCATAACTCTCGCAAGAGGGCAAACACTCGTTTTATAAATGTCAGCTATCTCAAATTTTGTCGGGTCGAGCTTATTTCCCGTACCCATTGAAGATATAATCGGAATGTTATTATTATATGCCTTTTCTATAATGGCAAGCTTTCCGGAAACAGTGTCAATAGCATCAACTACATAGTCATACACTGAAAAATCAAAGCCGTCAATATTTTCAGGCAAGACGAAGGTGTTAAATTCATTGACTATAGCACCTGGGTTAATGTCAAGTATTCTCTGTTTCATAACCTGTGTCTTTAATCTGCCGACAGTTGAAGTTAAGGCGATTATTTGGCGATTAATATTACTAAGGCTAACTGTGTCATTATCTATAATGTCAATAGTACCAACACCTGAACGAGCCAAAGCCTCGGCAACATATCCGCCAACGCCGCCAACACCGAAAACAGCAACACGGCAGTTTTTCAGCTTGTCTAAGTTGTCCTCGCCTATAAGCATTTGTGTACGGTAAAATCTATCGCTCATTTTTACCTCCACAAGTAAACGGTACCCCTAAAAAGATAAACAAAGTAGCAGGGATTATGCTCAGCAAAAACAGAATAAACATTATCGGCTTCGCTGTAAAATATGCGAACATAGCTTTAAACGCTTCGGGCTGAAAAAGAATAGTCACCCCAACTGCAACAGCGGTTATTGCACTTATAAGTACTGCGCCTGCCGCCGCATCCTTAGCTGTTTTGCCGTACTCGGTATACTTTTCGCCGGCTAAATTAACTGCGTTCTCTATAGCAGTGTTAACAATTTCACCTGCGACAACGGCACCTGAAGCAAGAAGAATAATTGCCCAATCGGTCTTTGTCAGCACGAACCAATCACCAAGACACAAAAAGCCAAACATATAGCAAAGGCAAGTCAAATGTATTCTGAGATTTCTTTCGTTTTTAATTGTTCTGAATATACCTCTGAAAGCATAGACAAAACTCATAAATAGTTTCTTTAAATGGTTCATTTATGTATCATTATTCCTCTGTTGTGTAATAGCTGCCACTTCTGACAAGACCGAGCTGAGTTAAAACAGTCTCCTCTTTTTCTCTCATTCTTACAAGCTCCATACCGCCGGGTTCATGGTCGTATCCGAGAAGATGAAGCATTGAGTGTACTGTGAGAAAAGCCACCTCTCTGTTAATAGAGTGACCGTAAAGCTCAGCTTGCTTAACAGCGTGCTCAATTGAAATAACAATATCACCGAGCATTTGAGCGCCGGTATCGTTATTAATGTCATACTCGCCGTTTATACCAAGAGGAAAGGAAAGGACATCTGTTGATTTATCAACGCCTCTATGCTTAAGATTAAGCTCATGAATCATTTCATCGTCAACTATTGTGACACTGATTTCAGCCGAGCCTTTAAAGTTTTCGTTTGTGAGAACAGCGTTACAGCAACGTCTGATGAGCATACGAATACCTCTGGGAAGTTTCATTGTGTTTTGTTCATCTGAAATTATAACTTTAATTCGATCTTTCATTTTCTTTTCTTTGCCTCCTCATATTTATCATAAGCTTTGATTATATCTTGAACCAGCTTATGTCTGACAACGTCCTTTTCGCTGAATTTAACCGTTTTTATATCATCAACGTTTTTCAAAATCTTAATAACTTCAACAAGTCCCGATTTTTTGCCGTCGGGCAAATCTATTTGGGTAATGTCGCCTGTGACAACGATTTTTGAACCAAAGCCAAGACGAGTTAAGAACATTTTCATTTGCTCAGGTGTAGTATTTTGCGCTTCGTCAAGAATAATAAAGCTGTCATCAAGGGTTCTGCCTCGCATATAAGCCAGCGGTGCAACCTCAATGTTGCCTCTTTCCTGATAACGCTGAAAACTTTCTGCACCCAGCATATCAAAAAGAGCGTCATATAACGGTCTTAGGTACGGGTCAACCTTTTGCTGCAAATCACCGGGCAAAAAGCCTAATTTTTCTCCCGCCTCAACGGCAGGTCGTGTTAAAATAATTCGGTTGACCTGCTTAGCTCTGAAAGCGCTCACCGCCAAAGCAACAGCAAGATAGGTTTTACCGGTACCGGCAGGGCCGACACCAATAACCACAGTGTTATCCCTTATGGCCTCAACATATTTTTTCTGACCCAAGGTTTTAGCTTTAATAGGCTTGCCCTTTGCGCTGATGCAAATACAGTCACCTGCAAGGCCGGTCAGTTTGTCGTCGTTGCCTTCTTTAACAAGACTAATAACATATCTTATATTTTGCTCATTAAGAGTTTCGCCTTTATTTAATAAGCTGAGCAGATTGTCAATAACTCTTTTAGCTTTATCCACATTCTCCTCGTCGCCTTTGATTTTGATTTCTCCGGCTCTGCTGACAACCGACACACTGAATTCCTTTTCAATGAGCTTGATATTCTCATCAAAAGAACCAAAAAGGCTCAATGCGTGTTCCATTCTGTCTATACTGAAAGATTGTTCAGTCAAATAGTTTACACCTCTTTGTTTTTATGATAATTATACATATCTCAAATCAATATTTAATAAATTTTAGCACATTCCTTTAAAAAAGTGAAGACCTTTTTTAGATTTTTTTATTTACTTTTCATATTTTCTGTTAAAATCGGCTGTTCCTTGCCCATAAAATCGATACAGTGATGCTCCCCTGATATTGTCACAGCTTTGTTATCGGCTTTTATTTTCAAGCCGCAATTTAGTATATTTGTGTTCTTATATTTTTCATAACAGTCTTTCAAATACTCATCGGCAGCATAAATATATGCCCTATCCTTAGTTACAGCTAAATTTTCAAACTTAACACTATATATTCGGCTAAAGCCAAAAGGAAGATTCATTCCGGCAAAACGAGCATATAGGCTATAGCTAAATGTATCCTGTTGGTCATTTTTATCATTTCTGATTTTCAGCGGAATATCCAAACCGAAAAAATGAAGACATATATAGCTTTCGCTTTTAGTGTAAAAACAGCGTTTTTCATCGTAGAAAACGGCAGTTTCATCAAAAGTATCATGTATAGCCGTAAATTTTCCTTTCGCTTTATAATATACCGTTGATGAGTCTTCATTTTCAATTACTCCGCTTATAAGAAGATCTCCTTTTTTAACGGCATTGCCTTTATTAATATTTTTTATTCCTGAAAGAGTTTCATCTGACAATATAACACCGTCAAAATCAGCGACAATGTTACAAGGGGAATTATCCTGAGGATCTTCACCCTTACTTTCATTTGCGTCTCTGACTGAAATACTCGCACGACTGCCTTTAACATTAACACTCACCCAAGATAATTCACCGCTATAGGCTTTATATATTTCTCTTGCCGCCTTTTTTTCATCGAAGAAAGGCACAAAAACGCCCTGCCTTACCCCCCAATTCTGAGCAGTTTCTATTATTTGCTCACTGCTGAATTTTTCGCTGCCCGAAGCGTCTATACACCACAAGAAGCGATTCATCACTATTACAAAAACAGCAAAAAAACAAGCTCCCAGCATTAAGGCTACTCTATGTCTGTTTCGCCTTATAATAAACGCAGCTCCATCTTTTCTTATTACAGTTATTTTAACCCCTGTTTTTTTAGCTATTGACCTTAGACTTTTAAAGCGTCTTGCGGAAATTTTTCCCTCAATGTGTGAATCAATATATTTTACATCGAAAATTCCCACTTGGGATTTAGCGCATAAATTTATAAACCTCTCGCTAAATCCACCTACAGCCTTAAAGGTGACATAGCCCTTTGTCATTCTGATTAAGTCAAGCAGCTTCATAATTTTCACCCTTTACACACTGCAAAATTCAAAAGAGACGATTTCGCCGCATATAATAATTTCCTCACAGTTTAAGGCTCTGATACATAAATTGTCGCCGCAAAACACTAATATGTACTTGCCACAGTTTATGCGTACTTTTTCAGTTTTATATTCTAAAATACCCTTGCTGCCTTCTATTAAAGCTTCACGGCAGGAGTTAAAAACAACATGAGGCAATAAATAATCAGAAAATTCCTCTTTTGCGAACTCAGCAACTTTTTTTAAACCGCTTTGCAAATTTATCACACCTTTCGTCATATTTTATGCCGACTAAAGGCGTATAATACTAAACCTGACGAATATTAATTTAATGGGGTGACTGATATGAAGACAGCTGATGTAATTAAATCAGATTTATATAAAAAATATGTTTTTTATTTTAGGTATCTGGTTGCAATTTTTATAATATGCTTTATTTCCTTTATGCTGCTACGTTTTCCCGAAACAGCAGGTCAAGGAATATCCGACGGAATCGACATTTGTCTTGGTACTCTTATTCCATCACTTTATCCATTTATGATAGTCTCGTCGTTAATAATCAACATGAATATTTTCAGATTTTTCGACAGACATTTTTCTAAAATTACTAAGCTGATTTTTGCTTTACCCGGCAAGTGCTTAGGCGTTATTTTCATGTCTTTAATAGGAGGATTTCCTATTGGCGGCAAAATGACAAAGGATTTATATGAAAGCGGTGAAATATCCCGTTCTCAAGCCAAAAGGCTTTTGATGTTCTGCGTAAATCCCGGCCCCGCCTTTGCGATAAGCTCAGTGGGCTTTTATATGCTCGGCTCAAAGAAAATCGGACTTATAATTTATTTATCTTTGATCATTTCATCTTTAACTGTTGGAATATTGTCACGGTTTGTTGTCGAAGAAGACAATAGTTATTTCACTCAGAAGTTAGATTTTAACACTTCAAGTTTTTCTGATTCTCTGGTAAAAAGCGTTTCCTCAGGCAGCGTATCGATGCTCAGCGTTTGCGCTTGGGTCATTACTTTTTCTTGCATCAATCGATTAATAGAGATTACTCCCCTGTCAGCCGGATTCAAGTTTTTTCTTTATTGCATACTTGAAGTAACAAACGGCTGTTTATCTTCATGCGGTAACCTTCCTATACCAATAATAGCCGGTATTATCAGCTTTGCCGGTTTTTGTACCCATTTTCAAATCATGTCAGCTATAAACACAGTTAAATTAAAATATAAACACTTTTTAGCCTGCCGTATTTTTAGCGGAGCTTTGACAGTTATAATTTGCAATTTTGCTTTAAAGCTTTTTCCTGTCAGCTACGATGTTTTTTCCATGGGTACCCTGCCGCAACAGGCTACTTTCGGCAAATCGGCCGGTGTATCAATCGGAATGTTAGCGATGTGTGGGATTTTTTTAATAGGAGATTCATTTTATATTAAAATTAAAAAGAAAAGCAAATAGAAATAGGTCGCAGTTTTTGTCTGCGACCTATACTTTTAATATTAATAATGAGCTGCACCACAGCCGCACACTCTATTAGTACCAAAAATCTTATAGAAGAAGCAAAGTATTTTCCATATCAACCCTGAAAAACCTGATTTATGACAATTGCAAGAACAATTTTTAGTCGGATCGATGATGCTCATACACATATCACACTTGTTGTCGCCATTCGCATCGCTGTGGGCGATTTTTTCTATTGTACTTTGCTTAACTGTAACTTCACCGCAAGCGGAACATTTTTTGCCCTCTGTTAAACCTGTACTTGTGCAAGTAGCTTTCACAGTAGGGATAGTAACCTCGCTATGTGGCAACTTCTCAATTGTGCCTGTCTTTATTGCAACGTGACAAACTGTACATTCGGTGTGCTTTGTGCCGACTTTCGTGCAAGTTGCGTTGCTGTCGGTTATCCAAGTGCTTTCAGTGTGTGGTAACTTCTCAATTGTGCCTGCCTTTATTTCAGTGTGGCAAACTGTACATTCAGTATGCTGTGTGCCGACTTTCGTG
>CAYWKY010000091.1:0-7230 GCA_964458915.1 uncultured Faecalibacterium sp. | reverse complement strand
AAACTTATTTGTTCTTTGCAAGATTGAAACGCTTGTTGAATCTGTCAACGCGTCCGCCTGTATCTACGAGCTTCTGCTTACCTGTGAAAAACGGGTGGCAGTTTGAGCAAATATCTACACGCATATCTTTCTTTGTTGATCCTGTTTCAATAACAGCACCACAAGCACATCTTACCTGAGTTTGTTCGTAGTTAGGATGAATATCTTTCTGCATCGGTTTCACCTCATTTCGGTTCTTTACATTATTTAACGGATAGTATTGTATCACACTGTAAATCAAAAATCAACATTTTTTTGAAATTTCTTCAATTTATTTTTTCTTTTCTATTTTACAGCTATTTCTCTACCCAAATGGAAGGAATAAAGCAGGGTTTCTTTTACTTCGTATCCGGTACACATAGAAAGAGCCTTTTTATATAAAAGCACCTGAGAAGAATATTTTTCTATAAACTGCTCGTCCTTTTCCAGTCCATCGGTCTTATAGTCAACCACCACAAGCTTGCCGTCCTCTAAAAAAGCACAGTCGGCAATACCCTGAATCATCATCTTTTCATCTGTAAATTCCGCCAAATCGGGATATATCTCACTTATTGGCACTTCAATTGTGAATTTTTTCTCACGCATGATTAATTGGCTGTTTAATATTCGGCTTAAAAGCTGACTTTTAAAAAACACTTCACAAGCTTTGACATTTATGCCTTTGGCTTGAGCTTCGCTTAATATGCCCTTATCGCAAAGTCTTGTTATCTCGCTCGAAACACTTTCCATCGCCTTCTCATAATCGGCGTATTGGATAAAGGTGTGAGTCGCAATACCCCTTGCCGCACCTGTCATTTCCTGCACAAAAGACGGCACAGAGGAAGCAAAATAATCCCTGTCGATAAATTCTTCATCAGCTTCAGAAGCTGCTCGCTTTGTCATGACACCTGAAAGAGCCTCATATTTATATCTGAATTCGGAGCGCTCTTTTATAAGCTTTAGTAAATCAGGGTTTACTTTACCCTGCTTTTTCTCGTCGGTTTTTTCTCTTTTATCCCCAAAATATTCGCTTGTAACAATCTTTAAAGGCACGTCACATGGCAGAACAATATTTTCGCTGATTCCAAGCTCCTCACGAAGCGCTCTTGCATCAGGATGTCTTATTAAAGAAGATAAAATCCATTCACCATAGCTTGATGCCGACGACACTGCAAAGGCGGAAAGTGACTTTTTCCATGTGGGTACTCGTGACGCGTACTTTTGGCAGGTGTCAGCAATATTATCTTTGGCATAAACCAAAATCAGCTTTTCCTTCGCTCTTGTCATAGCAACATAAAGCACTCGCATTTCTTCGCTGATATTATCCTTACGCAGTGATAGCTTAATTGCCTTATGACACAAAGTCGGGTACTGTCTAAAAGACTCAATATCTCTTCTGACAATGCCTATTCCGTGCTTTGGGCTGATAATCAAGTTGTCCGTCTCGTCCATTCGGTTAAATTGAGTTGCACAAGAGGCCACAAAGCAAACAGGAAACTCAAGACCTTTTGACTTATGAATTGTCATAATCTTAACGCAGTTGCTCTCACTGACCATACCCACAGAGCCGGATATATCTCTTTTTTTAGAGTTTAGCTTATCCACAAAGCTTATGAAGCCCGACACTGAGCTATAGCCTAATTCCTCATAAGTCACCGCATAGTCACACAAAAGCATCAAATTCGCTTTTTTTGTACCCGATGGGTCAACTGCATCAAATACGCTGGGCAAAGCCGACGAGGTGTAAATCTCGTTTAACAGCTCCTTAACCGGCAAGCAAACACCTATGTCTCGCCAATATCTTATTGTGTTTAAAAAATTGGAAACTAAGGGAATATCTTCGCACTTGATTAAACAGCCGTAAAGACTTTCGTTTGCCCCTTTCATTCTAAGAGTAGCAACATCATCAGGTGTAAAACCGAAAATCGGCGACATCATTACACTGAGAAGCGGTATATCCTGATTAGGATTGTCTATAACTCTAAGGATATTAATAACAAGGCTTATTTCCTTTGACTGCAAAAACTTGCCCGGTACCTCTGTAAAGCATGGAACACCCTCACTTCTGAAAACATCGGCATATTCGAGAGCCTTACCGCCACCTGTTGCCCTCATGAGCACCGCAAAATCTTTATATGTGGCGCATCTTTCACTGTCACCGTCTTTGATAAGGTATTTATTATCAACCATAGTTTTAATTTGCTTTGCAATATGCCTTGCCTGTGCGATATTGGTGACATTGCCGAAAAAAGTATCTGCCTGATTTGTTTCTATAAGGTGAAGTTCCGTGTCTGCTTCGTTCTTTTCTTTAAAAGTAGCAGTGGCAATCAGCTTTTCCCCATCGTTATAGTTTATATCGCCACAGTCCTCGCTCATAATTTGAGAAAAAATAAAGTTGATAATGTTAGTGACACCTTTTCGGCTTCTAAAATTGTTGCCAAGAATAATCTTTGCCGGATAGTTGTTTTTGGCTCTATCATAAAGCTCATAGCTGTTTTTTAGGGATATAAAAATATCGGGATTAGCCTGTCTGAAACGATAAATGCTTTGCTTAACATCACCAACTCTAAAAAGGTTATTGTCAGATATAGCGGTGAAAAGCATATCTTGAGCAGCATTTGTGTCTTGATATTCGTCAATAAGAATCTCGGAAAAATTGCTTTTGAGACTTTGCGCCAAGGGTGTGCTTTTATATGAGTCGCCGTCCTGCTGAACAAGCAGCGAAATCGCCATATGAGTTATGTCGTTAAACGTGGCAGTTTTCTTCTCTTTTTTAATAAGGTCAAAGTTTTTGCGATAAAGCTTTGTACTTTGTATCAGCGCACGTACCATAGGCAAGAAAAATTCCATATCCTCTTTATATTCCGCCTGAGTGCAGCACATGACCTCAGAGAGCTTCTTTATCTCTTTTTTAACTGTGTCCCTACTTTCCTTTAGAGCTTTGACAACAAAATCATCTTTCATTTCCTTTGGTACTCTGCCGAGTCTTTCAGGATTGTAAGCAGAAATGCTTCTTTTTATCTCGTCCCAGCTTTCATTGTTTTCTATTTTTTCTTTCATATAGTCAAGCTGAGCCTTATCCGTTGTCACTGCGTTATAATAGGCTTTTTGCAGTGCCTCATCGTTTTCTATACTTTCCAACATAGAATGAAGCATATCGAGAAGATAATCTATTGCTCTTACAATATGATCCAAAATTATTTTTCCATACACACTGTCTCCCACATTTTCGCAAACAGTAAAGCTGTCACAAAGGCTGTCAAGCCATTTTTCGGGGAATGGAAATGACATAGACGCAGTATAGAGCTTTTCTATCATTTCGCAATTTTTGCTATCGTCTCTGCCGCTGAAAAGAAGCTCAGTGAGATTTTTAAAATCTCCGCTTTCATCTGTTGTGTAAAGCTCCTCCATTGTCATGTCCATAGCTTCCTTTGACAAAAGCTCAAGCTCGCCCT
Organism: uncultured Faecalibacterium sp.; assembly: GCA_964458915.1. GTDB lineage: Bacteria > Bacillota > Clostridia > Oscillospirales > Acutalibacteraceae > UBA6857. The sequence goes on along the minus strand of CAYWKY010000091.1, from coordinate 3,757 downwards.
CATCGCCTATTTTAAAATCGGGCGAAAAGGAAATATGCTGAAAGTTTTCTTTAACTAAATCAAGACAAAAGCTGTCAATGGTGCAGATTTTAGCCGACGGCAAAAGCATTTGCTGATTTATAAGATTCCTATCAGTAGGGTCATTCCTTATAAGCTCTGTCAGCGCCGAATTTATTCTTTCACGCATTTCTTTTGCGGCAGCTCTCGTAAAGGTAACAATAAGAAGCCTGTCTGCACTGACCGGATTTTCTTTATCGGTGAGCATATTTATAACTCTTTGAGTTAAAACCGCAGTTTTACCCGAACCTGCCGCCGCAGAAACAAGCACGCTACCGTCAAGAGCATCAATTGCATTTTTCTGTTCAGCTGTCCAGTTTCTCGCCATCGCCCTCACCTCCCATAAGCTTTCTTATACATTCATCGTGGCTCATTTTTTCGGCATAACGCACCTTTGGCTTATCCTTAAGGCAAACATCCTTATAATCGCACCACTCACAGGTTTCACTGTGGTTCGGTCCGAAAATCGGTCTTGCTTCAACTAAGCCGTCATGAAGATTATCGCCCATATTTTTTATAATGCCGTCCATCATTTTTCCCAGCTTTTCCAGCTGCTTTAAGGTTATAAAATTACCTTTAACATTGCCGGTTTTGCTATCGAACTTAACGGGAATGAATATAGCCTTTTTGCTTTTATCCATGCCTGAGGTACTATCCTCATCAAAGACCAACATTCCGTTCATTTTGCCCGTCGTCATTGACTTTTTCAGTTTCGTCTCTTCGTCATCGTTTCTTTCCACATTACAAGCCGATAATCTCGCCGGGAAATAAAGTATACCGGAGGGCGTTATATCCTTATAAAATTCCGTTCCGCCTCGCCAAATGCTTATAAGATAAAGAAGCATTTGCATATTTATGCCATAGAAAACGTCGCTTAGGTTAAATTCTTTAATGCCGGTTTTATAGTCCACTATTCTGATGTATCTTTTGTCATTAAAATCCATTTTATCTACACGGTCTATTTTACCTATAAGCTCCACGCTCCCGTCGCTCAAAGAGACTTTAAAGGGCTTGACCATTTCTTTTTTGCCTATTGCCAATTCAAAATCGCAAGGCTCAAAATCGCTGTCGCTAAACTCAGCCATAAGCCGTTGGAAAAGATGATGAAGCACTTTATACATTCTCGCATAAAGATAGTTGAACCGAGCTGTCATCTCTTCACTCTCGCCCATGTAAAGTCTCATATATTCCTTTAAATATTTCCTTATCTCATCGTCGATTTTTTCTGTGCTGAGCTTTAGGAAATCTTTACCCTTGTGACCACTTAGTACCTTTTCAAGGACATAATGAACCACATTTCCGCCCATAGCCGCATCAAGCTTTGCCTTTGGTCTTGTCTTCGCCTTTATACCGTATCGGCAGAAGTACATAAACGGACACTTTGAATAAACCTCAAGCTGGGAAGCGGAAAAATACATATTTTTACCGAAAAGGTTCGTTGACACATTTTTATCCGAGAAAGCAAAATCCTTATCGCTGACAGCTCTTTCAATAGTTTCAAGTCTCCCCTTAAATTTCTCGTTATCCTTAAAGTATTCTCTAAGAGTCACATACTCGTCGTCACCACACAAGCGCTTTTTAGCCATAAGCTCAAACGCAGATTGCTCGCTTTCAATAAGCTGACAAATATCCTGCTGCGCTGTACGCTCAGTTTTGCAATTTGGGAATAAATTTCTAATTGCTTGGACACATTCACTCTCAGTTAGCTTCTCGATACCATTTGAGGTGCTATAAGAGACAAACAGCATATGATAAGCCGAAGACATTGCATTGTAGCAAATAAATTTTTCGCTTAAAATTCTATTTTTTATATCCTCGCCTATTTCCGTTCCCATTTCAGAAAGCTTTTTCTTCTCAAAAGTGGAAAACAAGCTGTTTTCCTTGGGTTCGGCAGGAAACACTCCACTGTTTACGCCAACTAAAAAAACTACTTTAGCTGATTTTGTTACCATTCTGTCCGCATCGCAGACATATACCTCATCGTATCCGTCAGGGAGCTTGCCCAAGGATTTTCCGGAAATAACAAGGTCGAACAGCTCTGTGAAGCGCTTTAAAGTCACCGATGTGTCACCTAAAGCCTGCGACATTTCCGAAAAAACGTCCATGAGCAAATCCCAAACCTGCTCTTGCTCAACGGCAAGCTCACTCAAACCCTTTTCCTGCAAGGAAATGGCATAATTTTTAAGCTGTACATCCACTTTGTTTTCTCGAAGATAATAATAAATCTGCTCCGCTGTTTTTTTACCGTTTGCCCCTTGAAGCTTTTCACGCAAACAAAGCAGTGGCTCAGTTATTTTCTTTCTCGTTTCATTAATTAAGCTTAAGCGTGCTTTTTCTTTTTCGCCAAAGCTTGTACCAAAGCCTTCAGGGTTACCTGTAAAGTCATTCAGCCATTTTTTTCCATTAATATCCCATGTGAAAACATAGTTTTCAATTTCAGCTGTTTCGCCCTCACTAAAATCGCAAAGCTCTGTTTTTATCAGCCTGAAAATACATTCAGAGTTAAATCCCTCGCTCATAATCATAAGCAGATTTTTCACATAGCAAATTAGTGGCTGATTTTTTATAGGCTGTCTTTTATCCTCAAAAACAGGAAGCGAATATTTTTTAAGAGAGTTTTTTATACACTGCTCATATTTTTCGTTTTGTCTGAAAACTACGGCAATATCTCTCATGCGGCAGTCGCCTTGTCTTATGAGAGCTTTTATTTTTCTCGCCACAGCGTCACACTCGTCCTCAACACTGTCGGCTTCGGTTATGTTAATTTTATCAGTAGGTTCGTCATAGGTAGAAAAGCTTTGATTATAAATATTCTGTTGCAAAAAAAGCATTTCCCCGGAAAAACAGCTCTCGTCTCTTTTTGTTGTGATAATCTTACCCATGCCGACACCCTCATTACCCGCAAGAAGTCTTAGCCTTCTCGCCGTAGCGTTGACATAGGAAAATGCGCTCATTTCGTCGGTACTGTTAATGTCCTCGCTGCAAAGAGTAACATAAACATTGTCGGCATTTTTAAGCATAAGCTTAATAAGGTCATATTCCGGCTGAGTGAAGCTTTTAAAGCCGTCTATAACTATGGTTTTACCGCTGAAGAAGTCTGTTCCCGAAAGAATTTCATAAACCCTCATCAGCAAATCACTGTCGTCAAAATGGCTTTGAGAAATCATTGCATCGTATGTGCGATAAATAAGAGCCGTTTCCATAAGTTTATTTTTCAGCATAGTGTCTTGAGTATTTTCAGCACTTTCTTCAAAGTCCTCATAGGTTATACCGCTGCCCTTCATTTCGTCTATTTCACCGAGCATTTTTTTAACAAGAGCTATCTCATTTTTATGCTTTGAAAAAACTTTCAGCTTATCTTTTAGACTGTCAATGGCCGAAGACATGAATATTTCTCTCATTCCCTGAGTTGCGACAGGCTTTTTTATGCCACCATAGGTACTAACGGCAACATGGCAAAGTCTCGAAAAAGAGAACACCTCGACCTCACAGGCATCTTTTGGGCCTAAAAGAGAAAGTAAGCCTCTATCCGTCTCGAAGGTGAACTGCTTAGGTACAATTATCATCGCACCCTTGCCTGCCGAAACGCTTTCGCCTAATATTTCGTGCGCCTTTTTTGTTTTTCCACTGCTTTTTACACCGACAATAAAGTTAAGCATAGTTTCCTCCCAGAAAATTTCTGAGAATATTATAACTGACT
>CAYWKY010000090.1:0-7445 GCA_964458915.1 uncultured Faecalibacterium sp. | reverse complement strand
GTGTCGAAGCGTTGCCATAAGATTACCGCCTTTCAGATTGTTTTTGTTGCTCTTAACAGTAACGATAATCATTATCATTAACTTGACTACAGTATAGCTTATCTTTGCGCCTTTGTCAATAGTTTTTATAAAAAAATTTTGTTTTTTTGGTACGCGGGGGAGCAAGTAAACTCAGAAGCTCTTTTTGCCGCCGAGAAAAATAAATGACGGCAATAAACCATCTGGAATAAATCTCCTTGACTAAAAGTAAAACATTTGATATATTAAACTTACAATAATATATTAGAGGTGACCAAATATGAAAAAAACTTTTGCACTCATTCTTGCTGTTGTTATGATGTTATCTGTTTTCGGCGTTAGTTCCTTTGCCGCTGAAACAAAAACCGAAACCCTTTTCGACACTGCCGAGCAAACTAAAGAGCTTACAGTTAAATTCAGAACCGGTATGCTGCCGGAGTTTGGCTCAGCATATTCGGCTGTGAATACCGTATATGTAAAAGGCGATAAAATAGCTTATGATTTCAATAACGGCTTCATTGAGCTTCGCACTGTTGTGCAACAGGATAAGCTTTTCAGCTACATAACAGGTTTCCCTTTTATTCATATGGAAACCGATAGCTTAAAACTCGGTGACACCGATGTTTGGTCAACAATAACAAGTCTGTCAAATTTCACTATGGATTTTCTCGTTTTTGTGAAGAGTTATGAGACAACTATTGACGGTGTTGCTTATTATGTTGAGGAATTTAGTGATAGAGGCTCAGTTATAAATAGCTTCTTTTATGTGGGCGATGAGCTTAAAGTTCTCAAAGCGCAAGACTTCGCCAAGGGTACAATCCAATACACTTATTTTGAAAGCGTTAAAACAAGCGTCGATGACAGTGTTTTTGAACTGCCTGCTTTTAGCTTTAACTTAACGGGAATTATGAAATTTCTCCTGTCACTTTTCGCATAAACTAATTTTTAACCGAGTGCCTACAGCCTACGCTTGTGCACTCGGTTATGTTTTACTCTTATTTTGACCCTAATTAACCGCCGATTTTTCTAACTGCAACTGTCAGTTGCTAATTTTTAAAGTCGCCTTGATAGACACAATTATTTATTGGTGTTATAATTTATTTACCGAAAAAGGAGAGGACGATGAATATGAATAACATTGGTGAGAGAATTTTCAATCTAAGACGTGAGAAAAATTTCTCTCAGGGCGATCTTGCCGAAAAATTAAATGTTTCAAGGCAGACAATATCTAAATGGGAGAATAATCTTAGCGTACCTGAAATTGATAAATTCATAGCCTTAAGCGAACTTTTCGGCGTAAGCGTAGATTATTTAGTTAAGGGCGAAAAAGATGTCGAAGCTGAAGATAAGCCGAAAAATAATAGTTTCACGCAACAAGGTGAAGCGGTAGAAAAAGCTAAAACAATACTTATAGATCCGAATAAGAGAGTGCTGGATGCGACGGCAATTTCCCTTGGAACAATCTGTTTATTGCTGCTCTTTATAAATTTTACACATATAGCTTTAGCTGCAACAACAATATTGAATTTTGGTAGCATCGGCATGTCACTTGTAACAGTAGTTATTAATTTAATTACTGCGGTCAGTCTACTTTCGAGAAAATATAAGTTGCTTGGGGTGTCTTTGGGGCTTTACTGCGTTTACAGTGCGGTGCTGGTTATAAGTAAGGGGCCGATTTCCGTCTTTGATTTATTGACTTATGCCTCAATGCTATTGTTGTATTTTGTCAAAGATAAAAAGAAATCTAAAATATTGTTTTCTTCGTCCCTTGCCACTGCATTAGTCGGTAATATTTGTAGAATTATTATCTCTGTAATAGGAATTTTCAAACAAACAAAAGATATTTATAATACTGCTATATCTGCTGTTTCATCTAATGCAATAAGCATAGCTTTTCTTGCGGTAACCATAGGGATTTGCTTGCTTTTATATCGTCGTGCCAATCCTTTGCCGACTTATGAGGTACCGGAAAGCTTTTATCCAGGAAAAAATATTATGTATGTAAATATGATAAAGCATATCCTATTGCTTACTTTCACATTTGGAATTTATAATTTCATTTGGATATATAGAACTACGGAAAATCTAAACGGTACCAATGAAGCTAAAAATCAAAATGGCGCTAATCAACTCTTGCTTTGTGGTTTTGTTCCATTTTATCAGATATACTGGTTTTACACTCAGGCGAAACGACTTGAAAATAAAATGAGAGCTAACAATATAAACGGTGCAAGCTTTAAAGTTACAGTGCTGATTTTAGCTATATTTTTACCTTTTGTAGGTGCGGCAATATTACTTCAATCTAAAATGAATGACTATTGTGAAGCTGAGTCTAACTTAGTTTTGGGGCGAAACTAAATCAATAAAATGAAAGCACGGTGAAATATATCATTGTGCTTTTATTGTACTTTAAAGTCTGTCATATAACAAAAAAGCAAATATTTGAAAACAAATTGTAAACGATTAAAAATTTTGTCACTTTTTGATGTTTTTTATCGTTTATATATTATGGAGGGTTCTTCACAAAGAACTTAGCCAAAGATGATTTTAGACACTTTCGACAAAATCGCTTCAATATAATATACGGAAATCCTCGGCAGTAAAATGTCGAGGGTTTTCCGTTATAAGCCACACTTTTTATTTTTTTTAACTTATTTCCCTTGAAATAAACTGTACCTTATGCTAATATTATTAATGAATATATCTGCCTTATTTTTAAGGCAAGATTTTGCAAATATTTAAGATGAGAATATATGGGAGTGATAAAACTATGAAATGCGGTTTTTGCGGTAACGAGCTTGAACAAGGCAGTGAAATTTGCCCAAATTGCGGTATGATTATTTCCCTCGGCGGTGACGATGAAAATCGAGAAGATAAGGTTGTCGAGTCTGTTTATAATGTGTTTAAAAGCAATGTAACAAATGAAAATAATGAAAAAGAAAAGGCGCAAGAGCTTGAAGCTGACCCAACAGAGGAAAAAGTTGAGTTTGTTATGAGCTTGCCTGAGTTTGACGAGGCGGCAGAGCCTATAAAAAGTCAAGATGAGACTAAAGCCGAAGAAGAATTTACACAAGAATCTTCAGTGGAGGAAGCTCCTCAAATCGAGGAGGAAATAGATACTTCTTTGCCTGAAATGGACGAGATTCCTTTGCCGGACACTCTTATGGGTGACAGAATAACAGGTGAAATTTATTCAAACAGCGAAGATTATACGGATAATGCCGAAGAGGCCGAAGAAGATGAGAAGTCAGAGGACGAAGTTCAGTCCGATGACGAGTACTCTGCCGAAGAGGATAAGCTTGATATTAGAGTACCTGAGAGTAATTATATTTACTCTGAGTATGACGATTACGGAAAAACTCAAAGTGAAGAAACTAAGCTTGAGAGAGCCGAGAAAAACGAGGAAGCTAAGAAAAACTTAGATAAGATTTCTCCGGACGAAAAGAAAAAGCCGGTTAAGAAAAACAAGAAAAAAGGTCAAAACGGTATCGACGGCATAAAAATCGAGGCTGTTCTCGGTGTCGCAATTGTAATTATAGTTGTTCTTTTCGGCTGCGCTTATGCGGCAAAAAACAACATGATTCCCGTTATTGGTGAGCTTTTCGGCGACAACACAACAACTACACAGCAAGACGAAACTTCAAATGAAGCAGGAACATCTCAAAATGAAACAAGTGAGGAAGCTACAAGCGAAGTAGTAACAAGCGAAGAGTCTACCGCTGAAGAAACCACTACGGAAAAAGAAACAACAACAAAGCCGACTACAACCGAAAAGGAAACAACAACTAAGGCTGATAAAACTACTGAGAAAACAACTAATAATACTCCGGCCGTTAATACTACAAGACCTACTACTAAACCGAGTACCACCAAACCAAGTACTACTAAACCAAGTACTACTAAACCGACAACAACAAAGCCAAGCACTACTAAGCCGAGTACAACTAAGCCGACAACAACGAAGCCAAGCACAACAAAAGATTCTTACGGCATTAACAATGTAAAGGTGCAAAAGCCGTCAAGCTATCTTTCAAAGAGCTACACAGCCTATGTTACCGCTGAGGGCGTTATTTTAAGAAATAAGCCTTCTACTTCATCAGATAAGATTCTTTGCCTTTCAAAGGGTGCAGATGTTAAGGTTCTCGCAAAGCAAAACGGTTTTTACTATATTTACAGCAACAGATATGGCGTTTACGGTTGGGTTAGCGCAAGCTATATCGTTAACGAAAGACCTACATCAAATAGTACAACGATTAGCGGCACAGTGGCACCTGATAAAAAATATGATACAGTTCAAACTAAATACACCACTAACGGACTTTACATAAGAAAGGGTCCGGGTCAAAATTACAGTGTTATAGGTCTTATTCCTATCAGCTACCCTGTAAAGGTTATTGGCTATAAGTCAGGTGTATCAGGCTGGGTATATGTTCAAGATACAACCTACGGCTACACAGGTTGGGTATCAACAGCTTATCTTAAATAAGTAAAAGTCAGGAGGAAATATTATGATGACATTAACAACACGTTGGGCTCAGCAGGCTATGTGCGATATGCCCCATAAAGAGTATCCAAGACCTCAGATGGTAAGAGATAACTGGGTTTGCCTCAACGGTATGTATGATTTTGCAATAACAAAGGGTGACGAAGAATGGTGCGATGAATTTAGCGAAGAAATTCGTGTACCCTTTGCAGTTGAAAGTTGTCTTTCAGGTGTATGTAAGAGAGTCAGCGATGATGAATTTATGTGGTACAGAAAGAAGATAACCTTGCCCGAATCCTTTAAGGGCAAGAGAACACTTCTTCATTTCGGCGCTGTTGACTGGGAATGTATGGTATATATCAATAAAGAGTTTGTTGGCAGCCACTTAGGCGGCTATTGCCCATTCACAATTGATATTACAGATGCTCTTACTGATGGCGAAAATGAACTTACCGTAAGAGTTTATGACCCGACAGATAAAGGCTGGCAAAACAGAGGTAAGCAGGCAAGTAAGTCACATGGCTTTTGGTACACCTCAACCTCCGGTATTTGGCAGACAGTGTGGATGGAAGCGGTAAGTGAAAACTACATTTCTTCTTATAAGGCTACACCTGATATTGATAAGGGTGTTATTGCAATTAAAACTGATATTGTAGGTCAAGGAAGTCTTAAGATTAAAATTTTTGACGGCGACAATGTTGTTTGTGAAAAAGAAATATCTGCCGATGATGTGGTGACAGTACCTAACATGAAGCTTTGGAGTCCCGAAAATCCTTTCCTTTATGATTTCATACTTGAGCTTTCAAAGGATGGGTTAGTAACCGACAGCGTTAAAGGCTATTTTGGTATGAGAAAGTTTAGCATAGGAATGTACGAGGGCTATAACAGACTCTTCCTTAACAATGAGCCTTATTTCCAAAAAGGTCTTCTCGATCAAGGCTATTGGTCAGACGGTGGAATGACACCGCCAACAGATGAGGCTATGATTTATGATATTGCCAAGATGAAGGATTTAGGCTTTAATATGCTTCGCAAGCACATTAAGGCTGAAAGCGCAAGGTGGTACTATCACTGCGACAGACTCGGTATGCTTGTTTGGCAGGATATGATAAGCGGTGGTAAGGCACTGAATACCTTCCACGCAGGTGTTCTTCCCAATGTCTACGGCGTACTGAATCCTATAGTGAATCTAACTAAAAAAGATAACGCATACAAAATTTTCAACAGAGATAAAATTGAGTGGAGAACTCAGTTTGAAGATGAGCTTTTTGAAATGATAGACAATCTCTATAATTTCACATCAATTTGCTGTTGGGTACCTTTTAACGAGGGCTGGGGTCAATTTGATGCAAAACGCATTGGTGACGCAATAAAAGAAAAAGATCCCACACGCTTTGTTGACCACGCAAGCGGTTGGTACGACCAAAAGGGTTGCGACTTCAGAAGTATGCATAAATATATTCTTCCTGTTATTTTGCCGAAGTATGACGGAAGACCAATAGTTCTTAGTGAATATGGCGGTTACAGCCAAAAGATTAACGGTCACGTTTGGAACTGGGAAAAGAGCTTCGGCTATCAAATGTATGCAGATAAGAATGCTTTGACAAAAGCTTATAAAAATCTTCATGAAAGACAAATTATCCCCAACATAAAAAAAGGCCTTAGCGCAACGGTTTACACTCAGGTCAGTGATGTTGAGTTTGAGGTCAACGGCATACTTTCTTATGACCGTGAAATAGTTAAAATTGATGAGGATACCCTCAGAGAGCTTAACGCTAAATTAACATACTAATGCTTTTGGGGTGCGGAATTTTTCTGCACCCTATTTTGATATGAGAGGTGAAAATATGGCTGATAAGGGATACACTAAAATGAAGCTTCTTTATATAAAGGAGTTCATAGAAAAAAACAGTGATGAGGATCACCCGGTAAGCGTGGAAGATATAAACGAAATGCTTCTTTCAAAGGGTATAGAGTGCGAGAGAAAATCTATATATTCCGATGTTAAAACCCTTAAGGAATACGGAATGGATATACTTTCTGTAAGACAGCCTAAAGCGGGATATTGCGTTTGCAGTCGTGATTTTGAGTTGCCGGAGTTGAGGCTTTTAATAGATGCTGTTCAAGCGGCAAATTTTATTACACCTAAAAAAACAAAGGAGCTTATTAAAAAAATCGGAACACTTTGCTCCAACGATCAGGCTAAGATGCTTGAAAAGCAGGTGTATATAGAAAAACGACACAAATGCTCAAATGAGGAGATTTATTATAATATTGACATAATAAACAGAGCCATTCAATCGGGAAAGAGAATTAGCTTTATCTATCAAAAAAGACAGCTTGACACAGCTGAAAACAAGGTTACAACCAACGAAAAGGAGTTTTCGGTAAGCCCCTATGCCATGATTTGGAGCAACGACCACTATTATCTTATAGCCAACAACCAAAAGTATAATAACCTTATGCACACAAGAATTGACCGTATGAAAAAGGTAGAAATTCTTGAAGAAAAGTCAAGAAAATTTAGTGAGGTTTCGCCTTATAAAAACTATTTTGACTCAGCCGATTATTCAGGCAAAATATTTAATATGTTCAGCGGTGACACACAAACTCTTGAAATGGTTTGTGACAACTCTATGCTTGAGGAGATTATAGATCGTTTCGGTAACACTGCGCTTATAAGAACAGGTGATGACGATTCAAAGTTTCTTGTGACAACAAAATGTGTTGTCAGCGACGGACTTGTGTCGTGGCTGATGCAATTCGGTGGAAGAATAGAGGTTGTTGAGCCTGTTTCATTGAGAAATCAAGTTAAAGAACGTGCGCAGGAAATTGCTGAAATTTACAAATGATAAAACGAGGAGCAGTAAAATGGTGGGTTTTACTGCTCACTTTTAATTTATGCTATGCTTTTACCTTTTTGTGGTGCTTTGCCCCACACCCC
>CAYWKY010000089.1:0-7474 GCA_964458915.1 uncultured Faecalibacterium sp. | reverse complement strand
CACGAAGGTCAAGACCGGTAAGCTTTTTGATTTTTTCAAGTCTGTAAACAAGAGTATTTCTGTGAACAAAAAGCTTTCTCGATGTTTCGGAAACATTAAGATTATTTTCAAAGAATTTCTGAATTGTGAAAAGTGTTTCGTTGTCAAGACCGATGATTGAACCTTTTTTGAAGATTTCCTTAAGGAACATTTCGCAAAGTGTTGTGGGGAGCTGATAAATAAGTCTTGCAATACCAAGATTTTCATATGTGATAATTGTTTTTTCGGTGTCAAATACCTTGCCAACCTCAAGAGCTATCTGTGACTCTTTAAAAGAACGGGGAAGATCCTTAATTGTGCTTACGATAGTACCGATGCCGATAACTGCATTGACATAATACTCAGTGTGAAGTGAGTCTGCGATACTTCTTGCAAGCTTTTCAAGGTCTTTAATGTCGTTTCCGCTGCGTACCTCCTTAACAAGAGCAATATCAGTTTCGCTGATGTTAATTACGAAGTCCTTGTTCTTGTCCGGGAAGAGAGCCTGAATAGACTCGCTGACTGAAAGCTCTGATCTTTCAGCTGTTCTAACCAAAAGAACGCAACGACTAACCTCATTGTTAAAGCCTAACTCACGAGTTTTAAGATAAATATCACCGGGGAGGATATTATCAAGAATAACATTTTTAATGAAGTTGCTTCTGTCAAACTTAACATCGTAATATTGCTTTATGCCACCGAGTGAAATAGCAATAAGACGTGCAAAGGAAGCGGCATTTTCATCATTGCCGTCAACAAAAATAGCACTGTCAGGATGGTTGTTAGTTCCAACCGCTAAGAAGGTTTTACCGCCAACGACCTTTACGTCCGCCGACATAAGCACTTCTTTTACATCAGCGATACCCTTTTCGCCGATTTTACCCAAATCACTGCAACAAACAATTGTGCCTGATGAGTCAACCACACCGATAGTACGGTCAATAGCATCCTTCATTTGATGGATAATTCCCTGAAATAATCTGTTAGACATATTTAATGTCCCCCCAACTTTAAGTTTCGTTTAATTGGATATTTTGACTACTGTCATTTTCACCATTATACACATTTCATCGGCATTTTGCAATATAAACGAGTGATTTTTTTGGACAATTTTTCAAAAAGTTTAAATTTGAGGTGCAAAATTTGTAATTTTCGGCATTTATTTTATAAAAAACAGGTAAGTTTTAGGGCATTTTTACTTTGTGAAATTTAACCAAAACTGCGCTCAAAAAACACGTCAAATTCAAAATGGCAGCAATTTGTTGTGATTTTATCCAAATTGTACAAGTGTAGCTTTTCGCCTTATTTTTCGGCAGAGTACCTTAATAATAAGACCTGTTGGTAATATTACTTGCATAATAGCAAACCCTTGTGTTATAATTATAAAGATTATTTTAATCTTACGGAGGTAAGTTATGGAAATTAAAAAAATTTCAGCAGGTATAAAGCTTTGCACTCACAAGACTTCACAGTTTAAGACCTCTGTCGTGTCGCTTAACATTATTACACCACTCGATGAAAAAGCAAGCGAAAAGGCACTTCTTATACATTTGCTGGCAAGAACCAATAAAAACTTTCCCACATTAACACATATGAACAGAGAGCTTGCCTCTCTTTACGGCGCAGCTATCTCCCCCGGCGCAATTAAGCTTGGCGAGGCGCAGATACTCACTCTTTATTTAACTTGTATTGACGACCGCTTCGCTTTAGAAAATGAGAGCATAGTAAAAAAAGGTATAGAGCTACTCATGTCCTGCCTTTTTACACCGGACATAACTCCGGACGGCTTTAAGGAAGAAAACCTTCTCAGAGAAAAGCGTCTTTTATGCGAAAAAATCGACAGTGAAAACGACGACAAGATTCTCTATGCCTATAAGCGCATGACACAGGAAATGTGCTGCGACGAAGCTTTCAGCATTTCACCTTTAGGCAAAAAAGATGAAATCGATAATATCACCGGAAAAGATGTTTTTGAAGCTTGGAAAAAGCTGCTTCTTTCCTGCCCTATGCAAATAAATGTTACCGGCAACTTTGACGAAGAAGAGATCACTGATATTATCAAGCCCTACTTCGACCGTCTCGAAAGAAAAGAAGCTGATATTATTTACCCCCACACTGAGTTTGTCACTGAAAGCTACAGCAGTAAAACTGTCAGAGAAAAGCAAAAGGTTCAGCAGGGTAAGCTTGTAGTCGGCTTCAGAGCAGGTATGACCTATGATATGGACAACTTCGCTGCAATTAAGGTTATGAATTCGGTTTTCGGCAGCGGTACATTTTCAAAGCTATTTATGAATGTCAGAGAAAAAATGAGCCTTTGCTATTATTGCAGCTCAAGACTTGTAAATCAAAAGGGAATTATTGCTGTACAAAGCGGTGTTGAAACTGAAAACACCGAAAAGGCACTTGAAGCTATCAGAGGTGAGCTTGAGGATATGCGACAAGGCAACTTCTCAGACGAAACCATTGAGGCCGCAAAGCTTAGCATTAAAGAAGCTTATCTCGGCGTGAGCGACAGTGTTTTGTCAATTGACAGCTGGTTTACCTCCCAGTGCCTGAGCAGTGATTTTATGACACCCGAACAGTACATCGCCATGACAGACAATGTTAGCCGAGAAGAAATAATAGTGGCGGCGAATATGATAACAGAAGATACAGTTTATATTTTAGAAAGCGAAAAGGAGGCAGAATAATGAAGTGTGAACTTAAAAGAAACGAGCTTTTAGATGAACAATACTATGAAATTGACCATGACAGTGGCCTTAAAATTTTTGTTATGGAAAAGCCTCAATATTCCGGCGCTTTTGCAATGTTTGGCACAAGGTACGGCAGCGTTGACACCTGCTTTAAGCTTAAGGGTGATGCCAACTATACAAGCGTACCGGAAGGTATTGCACATTTTTTAGAGCATAAGCTTTTTGAAAGCGAAGAATTAGATGCCTTCGAGCGTTTCAGCAAAACAGGAGCAAACGCTAACGCTTTCACCTCCTTTGACCGTACCTGCTATATTTTCCAATGTACCGGCTGTTTTAAAGAAAACTTGGAAATACTCCTTGATTTTGTTAAATCTCCCTATTTCACTGAGGAAACAGTACAAAAAGAGCAGGGCATAATCGGTCAGGAAATCAGAATGTATCAAGATGACCCCGACTGGCAAGTTCTTTTCAACCTTTTGAGAGGAATATATCACAACAACCCTGTCAGAATTGACATTGCCGGCACAATAGAATCAATAGCGCAAATTAACGCAGAGCTTCTCTATTCCTGCTATAACACCTTCTATAATCTTAGCAATATGGCTCTTTGTGTTGCAGGCAATGTAACGAAGGATGAAGTAGTTGCAATTGCAGACAAAATGCTTAAAAAAGAGAGCAAAAAGGAGTTTGAACAAATCATTCCCGACGAGCCGGAAAATGTTGCCGAAGCTTATGTGGAAGAATCTCTCGGTGTTGATATTGAAAAATTTGCCTTAGGCTTTAAGGAGAATTTTTCTACACCTATAAGAACAGCAAAGCAAACTCTTTTAATGAATCTCGCTTTGGAAATTATTGCCGGTAAGGTTTCATCTCTTTATTCTCGCCTTATAAACGAGGGGCTTATCAACACAAATTTCGGCAAAGAGTATTTCACAGGCAGAGGCTTCTCATTGCCGATTTTCACCGGTGAAAGTCATGAGCCGAAAAAGGTTAAGCAGGCTATAATAGATGAAATAGAAAGCATAAAAGAAAACGGCATAAAAGACGAAGACTTTAGCGTTGCTCTTAAAAAGCTCTACGGTGCTGAAGTTTGTTGTTATAATGATGTTGACGACCTTGCAGGCAATATGCTCAACGCATATTTTAACGGCTCTCACCTATTTGAGAATATTGAACTTTATAAAAGTGTGAGCAAGGCAGATGTTGAACAAACAATTAAAAACAGCTTCAACAAAGATAACTGCTGTCTTTCCGTAATAAAATAAGGAGAATGTAAAAATGAGTAAAACACTCGTTCTCGCCGAAAAGCCATCAGTTGCAAGAGATATTGCCAGGGTACTCGGCTGCAAACAAAAGGGTGACGGTTGTATAATCGGCCCGAAATATATTGTAACTTGGGCATTGGGCCATCTTGTAACACTGGCTGACCCGGATGCTTACGACGACAAATATAAAGCGTGGCGACTTGAAGATTTGCCTATGCTGCCGGATAAAATGAAGCTCGTTATAATCAAGCAAACCTCAAAGCAGTACAGAGCAGTTTCCGCCCTTATGAAGCGTGAGGACGTCAAAGACCTTGTTATTGCCACCGACGCAGGCCGTGAGGGTGAACTGGTAGCACGATGGATAATGATGAAGGCGCACTGTAAAAAGCCCGCTTACCGTTTGTGGATTTCATCACAAACCGACAGAGCAATTAAAGAGGGCTTTCAAAATCTAAAGCCGGCAAAGGAATATGACAATCTCTACTACTCAGCTCAAGCAAGAGCCGAAGCCGACTGGCTTGTAGGTCTCAACACAACAAGAGCTTTGACCTGTAAATATAACGCTCAGCTTTCAGCCGGCAGAGTTCAAACTCCAACCCTGGCTCTCATTGTTAAGCGTGAAGAGGAAATTCTCGCTTTTCAGCCCAAAGACTATTTTAGCGTTCAGGCTGTATTTAAAGGCTTCAACGCCACTTTCAAAGATAAAAAGAACAACACTCGCTTTTCCGATAAAGCTTTCGCCGAAAAAATCGCAAAGGCTTCAAATGGCAAAAACGGCACTGTGGTAAAGGTAGAGAAAACAGCTAAAAAAACTCCGCCACCGGCAGCCTACGACTTGACAGAATTACAGCGTGACGCCAACAAAAAATACGGCTACAGCGCAAAGCAAACCTTGTCTCTTATGCAAAGCCTTTATGAATATCACAAGGTACTCACCTATCCTCGTACCGATTCACGCTATATAACCGACGATGTTGTTGCCACAATTCCGGAAAGGCTCAGAGCTATGGCAGTGGGTCCCTATCAGTCTTCGGCTATGAAGCTTGCCAGAGGTCCCCTTCAGACGAAATATATTGTCAACAACCAAAAGGTCAGCGACCACCACGCTATTATCCCCACAGAGCAAAGCCCCAACCTTTCAAAGCTCAGCTTTGAAGAAAGAAACATCTATGACTTAGTTGTCAAACGCTTTATGGCGGTACTTAGCGCACCGATGGAATATGACGAAGTGAAGCTTCAAATCGACATTGGCGAAAACAGTTTTTATGCCAAAGGAAAGACAATCAAAAGTGCCGGTTGGAAAGAGTTTTACGGTGTTACGGACGAAGATGAGGAAGAAGAAAGCGAAAACCGTTCGCAACAGCTTCCCGATATTCGCCAAGGCGCAAGTCTCGAAGTGCTAAACACAAAAATTTTAAGCGGTAAAACAAGACCTCCTGCAAGGTACACAGAAGCAACTCTCCTGTCCGCAATGGAAAACCCATCAGGTCAAATTGAAGATAAAGACCTTAAAAAGGTTATCGCTTCCACAAGCGGTTTAGGTACCCCGGCGACAAGAGCAGACATAATAGAAAAACTTTTTGACAACTTCTCGATTGAACGTGTTGGCAAAGAAATTCACCCCACCGCAAAGGGCAAACAGCTTATTAAAATAGTTCCTGCCGACTTGAAGTCAGCCGAGCTGACCGCTAAATGGGAGCAGCAGCTTCAAAATATCAGTAAGGGTACAGCAAACATGAAGACCTTTATAAGCGAAATGAGAGATTACTCAACCTCGCTTGTGTCAATGGTTATCGCCTCAGATGCCCACTATACCCACGACAACATGACAAAGGATAAATGCCCTGTATGCGGAAAATATCTCCTTGAAGTCAACGGCAAAAAGGGCAAAATGCTCATTTGCCAGGATAGAGAATGTGGCTACCGCAAGGGTCTTACCCAAGTAACCAACGCCCGTTGCCCTGAATGTCACAAAAAAATGGAGCTTCGTGGCGAAGGCGAGAAAAAAATGTTTACTTGTGTCTGCGGTTATAGAGAAAGACTTTCCGACTTTAACAAAAGACGAGAAGACAAAGGCGCAGGCAAGGCCGATGTTATGTCATATATGCGAAAGCAACAAAAGCAGCAGCAAAAAGATTCTGCTAACAATCCCTTTGCCGACTTGCTAAAAGACTGGAATAACTAAGAAAATCTGTCTTTTTAGCATTGTTATATAAAATATTGTATACTTAAAGTAGTATTTTTTACCTATAAATACTTGAAAAAAATCCAATAATAATATAAAATGGTAAATGGTGTATTTTTTATACTTTGGTTTAAAATTAAAAGCTATATAAGAAAGGAAAACACACATGAACGTATTAAACAAGAAATCTGTTGAAGACATCGACGTTAAGGGTAAAAAAGTCCTTGTTCGTTGCGACTTCAATGTAAAGATGGAAGACGGTGTTATCACAAGCGACAAGAGAATCGTTGCTTCACTTCCCACAATTAAGTATCTTCTCGACCACGGCGCAAAGCTTATCCTTTGCTCACACCTTGGCAGACCAAAGGGCGAATTTAAGCCTGAATTTTCACTTGCTCCCGTTGCCGCAAGACTCAGCGAGCTTCTCGGCATCGAAGTTAAGATGGCTAAAGACGTTATCGGCGACAGCGCAAAATCACTTGCTGCTGACCTTAAAGAGGGCGAAGTTCTTCTTCTTGAAAATGTTCGTTTCCACAAGGAAGAGACAAAGAACGACCCCGAATTCTCAAAGGCTCTCGCTTCACTTGCAGAGATTTATGTTAACGATGCTTTCGGTTCAGCTCACAGAGCACACTGCTCAACAACAGGTGTTGCTGACTACCTTCCCGCAGTAGGCGGTTTCCTTATTCGTAAGGAGCTTGAATATATCGGTGGCGCTCTTGAAAGTCCCAAAAGGCCCCTCGTTGCTATTCTCGGCGGCGCTAAGGTAAGCGACAAGATCGGCGTTATCACAAACCTTATGGAAAAGGTTGACACTCTTATCGTTGGTGGCGGTATGGCTTACACATTCTTCGCTGCTCAAGGTCACACAGTCGGCACATCAATTTGTGAGGAAGACAAGATTGACCTTGCTAAGGAAATGATGGCAAAGGCTAAGGATAAGGGCGTAAACTTCCTTATCCCCATTGACAACAGAGTTGGTCTTGAATATAAAGCAGACACAGAGCATAAGGTTGTTGACTCAGATGATATTCCCGACGGCTGGATGGGTCTTGACATCGGTCCTAAAACAGAAAAGCTTTTCTCAGACGCTATTAAGGGCGCAGGCACAGTTATCTGGAACGGCCCCATGGGTGTTTCTGAGTGGGAGAACTTTGCTTCAGGTACTATTGCAGTGGCTACAGCTATTGCAGAAAGCGGTGCAATTTCAATCGTTGGTGGCGGCGACTCAGCAGCAGCAGTTCAGAAACTCGGCTTCGCTGACAAGATGAGCCACATTTCAACAGGCGGCGGTGCTTCACTCGAATTCCTCG
>CAYWKY010000088.1:0-7545 GCA_964458915.1 uncultured Faecalibacterium sp. | reverse complement strand
CCCTGAGGTTAAGGATACCTTTATCAAGCGTTCACAAATCATCAAGGAAATCAGAAACTTCCTTGACGGCAGAGATTTTATTGAGGTTGAAACTCCCATGCTTGTTTCAAACGCAGGCGGTGCGGCAGCAAGACCCTTCGAGACTCACTACAACGCTCTCAACGAAGATGTTAAGCTGAGAATTTCACTTGAGCTTTATCTTAAGAGACTTATCGTTGGCGGTATGGAAAGAGTTTATGAAATCGGCAGAGTTTTCCGTAACGAAGGTGTTGACACAAGACACAACCCGGAATTTACTCTTATGGAGCTTTATCAGGCTTATACAGACTATGAGGGTATGATGGAGCTTACAGAAAGTATGTTCCGCTATCTTGCAAACAAGGTTTGCGGCAGCGCAGTTATCAGCTATAACGGCACTGTTATCGATATGGAAAAGCCTTTCGCAAGAATCACTATGATCGACGCTATCAAAGAGCATGCAGGTATTGATTTTAACGAAATCAATACAGACGAGCAGGCTAAGAAGGTCGCTGACGAGCATCATGTTGAATATGAAAAGCATCACAAGAGAGGCGACATTATTAACCTCTTCTTTGAGGAATTCTGCGAAGACAAGATGATTCAGCCCACTTTTGTTTGTGACCACCCCATTGAGGTATCACCTTTAACAAAGAAAAAGCCCGGTTCAAACGGACTTGTTGAGCGTTTTGAGCTTTATATCTACGGCAGAGAAATGTGCAACGCTTACTCAGAGCTTAATGATCCTATTGATCAAAGAGAGCGTTTCCAAGCTCAGGAAGAGCTTTTCGCTAACGGCGATGAGGAAGCTAACCACACCGATGAGGACTTCCTTACAGCTCTCGAATACGGTATGCCTCCCACAGGCGGTATCGGCTACGGTATTGACCGTCTTGCTATGCTCCTTACTGACTCTCAGGGTATCAGAGATGTGCTTCTCTTCCCCACGATGAAGAGCCAGGATAAATAAGACATAAGATATAACCAACCTCTGCTTGCAAATTTACAAGCAGAGGTTGATTTTGTTTTTGTTGCATAGTACAATAATAAAAATTTATTAAAACGAGGATAAAAAAATGAACGAAAAGATTAAAAAGCTTTTAACCGCAGTAGCTGTTGTTATATTTGTGGCAGTTGCCCTTATTTGGCTCATGGGAAGTGATCTTGAGCATATTGAAGACACAAACGGCGAGGATATTTACACCTTGCAGACCATTACGGATTATAACATTATCAACATGGATAAAGGCTCTTTGGGTACGAAAACCACCACTGATTCAATTACAAACACCACCGAATATCATTCCAATAAGTTCACCGGAGTTTGTGAAATTTTCACCGAAAACATAAAAACAAATCGCATGGAAATCACTGTAAATCACGCACAGGTTACAAAGGGCAATTTCCGCTTAGTGCTTGTGGTTAACGACGAAATAGTCCATGATTTTGCCCTTAATGAGCTGACTCAGACCTATGTTTTGCAAGACGTTTCAGGAACAGTTTCTTTAAGAATTGCCGGCGAAAGTGCAGCTTACAAATTTGATTATTTTGTTATGTGATTTTTCCACGATATGTTTCGGTACCCCCGACTTAGCTGTTTACTCCCCCAATTTCCCCCTTTCGCTAACTTATTAAATCTATTACCTTTCCCTTTTTCCTTTACAAAGAATTAGTTTTGTGATACAATTAACAAAAAGTTATCACAGGAGGATTTAATAATGATAGCATTAGGTGCAGACCATGGCGGATATTTTCTTAAGGAAGAAATTAAAAAGCATCTCGACGAGAGAGGAATTGAATATAAGGATTTTGGCACATATACACCTGAGTCAATCGACTATGCGGCAATAGCATATAAAACCTGCCAGAGTGTTGTTTCAGGTCAGTGCGAAAAGGCGATTCTTTGCTGCGGTACCGGCATTGGTATCTCAATGGCAGCGAATAAAGTTAAGGGCATTAGAGCCGCTTGTTGCAGCGATTATTTCAGCGCTAAATTTACAAGACTTCACAACGATGCAAACGCTCTTTGTATGGGTGGCAGAGTTGTTGGTGCAGGTCTTGCCATTGAAATGGTTGATGTTTTCCTTGACACTGAATTTGAGGGTGGCAGACATCAAAGAAGAATCGACCAAATTATGGCTATAGAAAACGGTACCTTTGAAAACAACTAAAAGTTAAAACAGATAGGACGAGGAAGTCGGCGCTAAAAGCACTTATTCCTCGTCCTTTTTAATTGTCAGCGATTAAAACAGACCGGTTATTTTTCCGTTTTCGTCAACATCAATTTTCATTGCAGCGGGAACTTTGGGAAGACCCGGCATTGTCATAATATCACCGGTGAGAACAACGATAAAGCCTGCGCCTGCGCTAACCTTAACATTTTTAACTGTTACTGTGAAATTATCGGGCGCACCAAGCTTTTTCGGGTCATCGGAGAAGCTATATTGTGTTTTTGCAACACAAACGGGAAGATTGCCAAAGCCCATATCAGTCAGCTTTGCAATTTGCTTTTTTGCTGACGGTGTAAATGAAACTCCGTCACCACCGTAAATTTTTGTAACTATATCGCTGATTTTCTTTTCGATAGTATCGTTGGTGTCATATGCGAAGGTGAAGTCTGAGTTATCCTCTTCTTGGCAAAGACGAACTACCTCTTTAGCTAAATCCTCGCCGCCTTTTCCGCCCTCTGCCCAAACAGTGGAAAGGCAAACATTTACACCTAAGGCCTTGCATTTTTCAATAACAAACTCAATTTCCTTGTCTGTGTCTGTGGGGAAACGGTTCACCGCAACAACGCAGGGAAGCTTATACACATTTTTGATATTTGAAACATGACGCAGAAGGTTTGGAATACCGCCCTCAAGAGCCTCAAGATTTTCTTCGCCAAGCTGAGTTTTATCGAGACCGCCGTGCATTTTAAGGGCACGAATTGTTGCAACCATAACAACTGCCGAGGGCTTTATGCCTGCCATTCGGCACTTAATATCAAGGAATTTTTCAGCACCTAAATCTGCACCAAAGCCTGCCTCTGTTATAGCGTAGTCGCCCATTTTAAACGCAGTCTTTGTGGCAATAACTGAGTTACAGCCGTGAGCAATATTAGCAAAAGGTCCACCGTGAACGAAGGCAGGAGTACCCTCAAGAGTCTGAACAAGGTTGGGCTTAAGTGCGTCCTTAAGCAAAGCTGTCATTGCTCCGGCAGCACCGATTTCACCACAGGTAACAGGTTCGTCCTTAAAGTTATAGCCAATAACAATTCTAGAAAGTCTCTCTTTAAGGTCAGTGATAGATCCTGCCAAACACAAAACAGCCATAACTTCACTTGCAACAGTGATGTCGAAGCCATCTTCACGGGGTGTACCGTTTATTCTGCCGCCAAGACCGTCTGTGATAAATCTAAGTTGTCTGTCATTCATATCAACGCAGCGCTTCCAAGTGATTCGACGAACATCTATGCCCAGCTGATTGCCCTGCTGAATATGGTTGTCAATCATAGCTGCAAGAAGATTGTTTGCGCTGGTTATAGCGTGAAAGTCGCCAGTGAAGTGAAGATTAATATCCTCCATAGGCACAACCTGAGCGTAGCCGCCACCGGCTGCACCGCCTTTAACTCCGAAAACAGGACCTAAAGATGGCTCACGAAGGGCAACAGCAACCTTTTTGCCAATTCGACGCATACCGTCAGCAAGACCTATAGTAGTTGTGGTTTTGCCTTCACCTGCCGGTGTGGGGGTTATAGCTGTAACAAGTATAAGCTTTCCGTCAGGCTTGTCCTTTGCATCTGACAAAAGTGAAAGATCGATTTTTGCTTTATAGTTACCGTATTGCTCAATATATTTTTCAACTCCGGCACTTTCCGCAATTTCAGAAATATGCTTCATTTTGCACTGTTGTGCAATTTCAATATCTGTTAAATAAGCCATTTTATTTCCTCCGTTTTCTCTGTGTATAATAATTTAGATTATACAATTTTTTTATTGTCAAGTCAATAACTCAGCTTAATATGCTGAGATACTTTTCCATATCAAACTCGTCAAGACCACTGTCCTTTTTTAGGTACAAGGGGTGATGCGGATGTCCCTTTTTAGATATTGCCCCGGAAGAGAACCATTTCGCATTGTATTTATATGAAATATCCACCATTTCTCTCAGGCACTGCTTTAAGTAAGGCCGCATTTCTACAATGGTACCCCAAGCGGCCCAAACAGACGGATTTTCCTCTTTATAAAGCGAGAGAATATATTCAAAGGCTTTCATGTTTTCCTTGTGTAAGGAAAGATTCAGCTCTTTATCCATATCATCGGGTCTGGTGGCACGTTGAGCGTAAACATTAAACATAATAAAGCTGTCGTAGCCGTTACCTTTTGCAATTCGCTCAACTGATTTCAGCGTGTTATCAAGGTTATCCGGCGCAGCTGTTGACGGGTTTATGCCAATACAGATAAGAGGGTTGTCACCCTTTGTACCTAATATGTAACGATATTCGTTGTAGTCGTTGGGTACATAAAGCCACTGCTCAACATTATATCTTATGTGGTCTTGCTTTTCACTTTTGTTTAAAGCTGTGTAAAAATCTTCAATTTCTATAAGCTGTGAGCTTGATGATGGAATGTGCATATCTTTCTCCTTGACAAAGCGTAAAGTAATACATATAATTAGTATAACATTTTATCAAAAGCACATATTTATTATACAGAATAATTAGGAGAATTGATTATGAGTGATACCATATCAACATCTCAAACAGCCTCTCCACTTGTTAAACAAAGAGATTATTGGTTCGACAACGCAAAAGCGATACTCATTATTGCTGTTGTTATCGGACACCTCACCAATGGTCTATTCAGCACAAGTACAGATTGGATAATTTCTTTAAAAAAGTTTATATTCATTTTTCATATGCCGGTGTTTATGATTATTTCCGGCAGATTCGCCAAAAGAAGAATAGATAAAGGCGATTGGATAACCGTTACGAATAAGCTTCTTGTTCCGTATTTGCTTTTGCAAACTATAACACTTCTTTTCTATTTGATAACGGATTATAAAAAAATTGAAGATTTTTCTTATTTTGAACCGCTGTTTTCCTTGTGGTATTACTTTTGTTTGACTATATATAGCTATATTTC
This sequence comes from uncultured Faecalibacterium sp., assembly GCA_964458915.1. Taxonomy (GTDB): domain Bacteria; phylum Bacillota; class Clostridia; order Oscillospirales; family Acutalibacteraceae; genus UBA6857. Next base: position 2,401 of record CAYWKY010000088.1, on the reverse strand, counting down.
GCCATATTTGGTCAAGTTTAAATTTCTTTTTCCTGTTTCCCTGATTATTGCTTTAACTATTGGTTTTATTCCAAAAAGCTTGTATGGTTGCTTTTACAGAGTCATATCTTATTATCCTTTTTTCCTTTTTGGCTACTATACCTATAATATGAAAATTAATTTTTGCAAGAAAATTTGGTTTCGTATAATAAGCGTTGCAGTTTTCATTATAACATTACTGTTTATGCTTAAATATAGTTCCGAGGTTTCCTATAAGCTTCTTTGCATAAACAGCAAATTTTCAACCATTGCCGACGACATGAATATAAGCCTCATAGAGACATTTTTACAAAACATAGTCAGATTTGCTTTAGGTTTTCTTTTCTTCTTTTTTGTTTTAGGCATAGCACCATCGAAAAAGACATTCTTTTCCTATATAGGAACCAATTCGATTTATGTTTATAGTCTGCACATTTTTCTTATTGTTGCCCTTCGCAGCATAGACGCAGACTATGATATTCTCAGAGTACTTACAAATGATTGGCTTTTGCTCGCCTATTGCCTCAGCGGTATACCAATATCCTTTATTTTGGCAAGCAAGCCTGTAAGAAAGCTAACACACTTTATCGTTGAGCCTAATTTTGATTTAAAAAAGCTGGCAAAAAAAATATTAGAAGCCTAAAAACTAAAGACGCTGCAAGTTCTCCTAAATTGCAGCGTCTCTTTTCGATTTTACTTAGATTAAAAATGTACTTCGCTTACACGACCCATGCCGTTAAATTGGTGTAGGAATAAATCTGAGAAGCATCTTCTCCTTTCATGTTCTTTCGCAGGATACTATGTACTTAGCTAATGTATATACCGCCTTTTCAGGTGTGGGCATTTTTCCGTCCGGAAACAGATTAAGCCAAGCTCTTTGTACCTCTGGATTTTGGTTGTTGAAGCCTGCTGCAAGAGCAATTGCAATTTCATCTCTTACATGTTCAACGGATACATCATTTCTTTTTGCAATTTCTTCGAATACTTTCATTATTCTTCATCCTTTCACTATAACATTCGGTCTTCATCTTAACCGACGGCTACATTATAAGTTACGCCTTAGAAATAATATGCTGAACAATGTCGAAAACAAAAATAATCTTCCCTTTTTTCGTCTAAGATACACAAACAAGTTGATTTTAGCCCTGTTAAGGCGAAATTTGTTTTTAGTCCACAAGGAAAATAAACAAAACCGTGTCTGCTATACGGCAGAGTACACATAAATTAAGACTAAAAAATATTAAGGAAATGTTTCTATAATATGCTGAGAAAAGTGCAATTTGAAAGTAATATTAACAAAATATTCACAAACCGATATTGAGTATCTTTGTTGAATAATGTAAAATAGATAGGTAATAAAAAAAGAAAGGCTTGATATTATGAAAGTTTTTATGATTGGCGGCACAGGACTTCTCGGCTGTGAAGCTGCAAGAATTTTCCTCGAAAGAGGACATCAGGTTAAGAGCGTTGCTCTTCCTCCTCTTCCGGAAGGCGCACCCATTCCTAAGGAAATGGATCTTGAATTCTGCAACATCTATGAGAAGTCAGACGAAGAAATCAAGACAATGCTTGAGGGTTATGATTGCTTTGTTTTCGCAGCAGGTATCGACGAAAGAGTTGAGTTCCCTGCACCGGTATACGATGCATACTATAAGTACAACATCGCTCCCCTTAAGAGAATCCTTCCCATTTGTAAGGAAGTCGGCATGAAGAATGCGGTTATTCTCGGTTCCTATTTCTCATATCTTGCAAAACAAAGACCTGATATGAAGCTTACAGAGAAGCACCCGTACATCAAGAGCCGTATTGACCAAGAGGAGGCTGCATTCTCATTTGCTGACGAGAATTTCGACGTTTCCGTTCTTGAGCTTCCCTATATTTTCGGCACACAGCCCGGCAGAAAGCCTGTTTGGGTTATCCTTATTGAGCAAATCAAGATGATGGATAAGCTTCCCTGCACCATGTATCCGGGCGGTGGTACAGCAATGCTTACAGTTCGTCAGGTTGGTCAGGTTATCGTTGGCGCAGCTGAAAAGTCAAAGGGCGCAAAGGCATGGCCTATTAGTATGTACAACCAGACTTGGAAAGAATTCCTCAAGATTGTTTATGCTGCAAGAGGCATGGGCAACAACCGTAAGATTATCAGCATTCCTCCATGGATGATGCGTATGGGTCTTGGCGGAGTTAAGAAGGAATATGCTGCAAAGGGCATTGAAAGCGGTCTTGATGTTGACGGACTTGCAGACATCATGGACGTTAACCTTTTCATCGACAGAAAGTATGCTGTTGAACTCGGTGCAACTGAGGACGATATTAATGCAGCAATCACAGATTCAATCAAGGTTAGCCAGGCTGTTTATGACGGCAAGGCAAAGCTCCTTGG
>CAYWKY010000087.1:0-7598 GCA_964458915.1 uncultured Faecalibacterium sp. | reverse complement strand
GGTAAAACCGAATCTCTCAGGCAAAAGGATAGAGTTAAATATATTTGTGGCGTTTGTCATAATTTGCATTTTATTTGCATATTTTTCTTCAGAGTTGCTATTTTAGCAACTCTTTTGATTTTTATTTGGAGAAAAATTTACTCTATCCCTTCAGAGAATTGCAAAGGAGTGCTTTTTATGGACAACGTACTTTGGTTAGTACAAAAAATCAACTTTTATCTTTCAGACTACATACTTGTTATTCTTCTTGTGGGTACGGGGTTGTTTTTCACTGTCAAAACCCGTTTCGTACAAGTCAGATGCTTCGGTGAAGGCTTAAAGCAGGTTTTTTCGGGAATGTTTTCAAAAGATAAAACTTCAGGCTCTATGAATTCCTTTCAAGCTCTTGCCACAGCTGTTGCCGCTCAGGTTGGTACCGGTAACATTATAGGTGCTTGCGGCGCAATTCTTATGGGTGGCCCCGGTGCTGTTTTTTGGATGTGGGTAATTGCATTCTTCTCTATGGCAACAATATATGCCGAAGCTGTTTTAGCTCAACAAACTAAGGAAGTACAAAAGGACGGCACTGTTTTAGGTGGTCCTATTTACTATATTAAAAAAGCTTTTCCCGGCAAAGCAGGTAAACTAATGGCAAGCTTCTTTTCTCTTGCAACTGTTTTTGCTTTGGGCTTTACCGGTGCAATGGTTCAATCTAACTCAATAAGCTCAGCGTGTAGCACTGCTTTCTCCATTCCTACTTGGCTTATCGGCATTATCATAGCTTGCTTGGCGGGATTGATCTTTCTCGGCGGTGTTGACACACTTGCCCGCGTTACAGAAAAATTAGTGCCGCTAATGGCTCTGTTTTATATCGCAGGCGGTGTTGTAATTCTTATAATAAGAGCTAAATATCTTCCTGAAACCTTCGCAATGATTTTTAAATACGCTTTCAGACCCGATGCCATAATCGGTGGCAGCTTAGGCTTCGCCTTGAAAACAGCGATTAGTCAAGGCGTTAAGCGTGGACTTTTTTCAAACGAAGCCGGCATGGGCTCAACACCTCATGCTCACGCTTTGGCAAAGGTAAAAAATCCTCATGACCAGGGTGTCAGCGCCATGATTGGTGTTTTTATTGATACCTTTATTGTGCTGACTATAACGGCTCTCGTTGTTGTGTCTGTGCTTTATGCCGGCGACGGTATTTTATCCTCAGGTAATTCTTGCGGCATTGATAAAAATGAAATGGCTCAAAAAGCTTTCTCAAGTGTTTTCGGTGAAAAATTCGGCGAAATCTTCGTGGCTATTTGTCTGCTCTTTTTCGCTTTTTCAACAATTATCAGTTGGAATTACTTCGGCAAAATCAATGTCATCTCCCTTTTCGGCAAAAAAAGTGTTCCTATATATGTAATAATATCAATTGTTTTCGTCTTCCTAGGCTCCTGCCTTTCAAACGATTTAGTTTGGGAGCTGACGGATATGTTTAATCAACTTATGGTTATCCCTAATGTTCCGGCGCTCATTGCCTTATCAGGCAGTGTTGTTATAGCCTCAAAAAGCAAAAAGAAATAATTTATTACGATTTTGTGCCGGAAACAACAAAGCATTTAAACTGTAATGAAAGAAATATTTCCGAACATAATAATATTAAAGTGGCTGTAAAAGAAACGATGCTTTTACAGCCACTTTTTAGCGCTTATAAAATGAAAGCTTATTTATCAAACAAAAGGCAAATCACCAATTTTATACCTTTTGACCCTGCTGCAAATTATCCTCTTGTGTCAGCTTATATACTTCGCTTTCTATAAGGGCAGTCACCTCATCTATATCCACAACAATACCCTTTGAGAGTAAGAATGCGGCTACATACTCTTTTTTCTGCCGACCTGTTTTGCTGCCGTAAAGCTGTTCAGCGGCCTTGACGGCAACCTCAGTCCAAAAGCAAAGCTTTGTTCGCTTGCTTTCACCTAACTGATTTTTTATATACGGTATAAGAAACGCACTTATTAATGCGCTTATGAGAGCGATTGCACACTCAATTAAATTTGTAATATCAAAATTCATTATATCTTTCTCCTTAATTAATTTGCATTGCTGCCTTTTCAAGATTTCCTATTCGTTGCTCTATAAGTCTTATCTTTTCTTGTCCGAGAGAGGATTGCTTTTCCAAGGCATGAGTTTTTTCAATAAGAGAGCCTAATTTGTCAACTCTTTTTTCAAGCTCTCCTATTCGATAATTTGTCAGCTTCCCCGATGTCAATATTCCGGCAAAGCTTCCGAAAAGAGTACCAAAAAGGCTAATTAAAGCGACTATTGTTGTTTCACTCATTTTATCGCCTCACAATAGTCAAGACAGACCCATTTATTATTTTTGATTTTGCCCCAATTGCCTTTTACTTCCCGAATATTTATCTTTTGAGACGAAAATAACATACCCGTTTTTTCATAATCGGTACTCGGCCCTTTTCTGACATTTAGCGCAGCCGTCGCCACCTTATAGTACCCTGCTCTATAATTTGGCTCAAGGCTTTTAAATTTAAGCCCGGCACAGGATATGACCTTAGTGAAATCCTCATCAACAAAAAAGAGCTTTTCCGGCTTAAATGTGCCTTTGGTTGTGGTGAGTACCCACTTGCCCTTTGAGTTTTTCGCCCAGCCGTTGCCTTTCATTTTGCCTTTTCCTGCGCTTAAATGAAAATGATAAGCTGTGGCGCCGTCCTTACCCTCACGGCAAATCGCTTCCCCTTTTGCGAAAATATCTCCCACCTTGATTTTTAACAAGTCCCTGTCGTCAGGGTGAGTTATTAACATTGTAAAATAATCCTGAGTACCGTCAGCGAAAGAGACAACATTTACACTTTGCAACCAAATTGTGTTTGTACCGACGCCTCCCACGCCGTAAATGCGTTTCACTGTCATTTTGTCGCATGGGCAATAGATATAGCTTCTGCCCATATCGGCGCAGGCTTCATCTATGGGGTAATCTTTTATATTTCCTTTAGTGTGCGGTCTGTGAGACACCTTACCGTCATAGCTTTGGGTTATTCGCATAACCTTACATGGGTAAATAAGCCTATTGTCTGACATAAAATGCCTCCCCAAAAAGCATAGCCGCAGTGAATAAAATCGCTGCAGTATACAATGATATTAAGCTTAGAAATTTATACACAATATCCCTTCTTTATTTTAAAAAATAAAAAACTGCCTGTCACCACTATGGTGATTAAGCAGTAGTATATATGACCTTTGCGGCTGTCACACTTATAATTTTACACGAAAAAATTTACCTTGTCAACGATTTTTAGAACATTTGTTCGAGTGTTTTCCCTTTTAATTTGACTTTTTAGGGGATATGCAGTATAATAAGGTGATTTTTTCACGAAAGGAGGCAGACCGTGAAAGCGAGAATTATCCCATCAAGTGAAAACTTTAACCATTTTAAATTAAAGTTAATTATAGCTGTCTCGGTGATTATTCTTCTTTTAACAGGCAGTGCCTTTGCAGCAGAAAAAGTAATAAAAACAACTGTTATATGTGACGGTGAAACAAAAGTGGTATACAGCGTTTCATCTGACCCGGAAACAGTAATCAGCCACACCCCATTTAAGAAAACCGACAAGGACAAGCTTATAACACAGTATTTTTCACCTGAAAACGGCGGTTTTCTCATAATAGCAAAGCCTCACCAGGTTCTTATTTATGACGAAGATAAGCTGTTTAAAATCCTCACTGTTGTCGGTACGGCAAAGGACGCCATTGAGCAAGCCGGAATAAAGCTGAAAGACGGCGACGAGCTCAGTATGGGTATGAGCAACATCATTTCAGCCGATATGCAGCTAAAAATAGAAAGAGCCTTTAAGGTTAAAATTACTGCGGACGGCAAAACCAAAAGCTTTAACACAGTTGGCGGTACTGTAGAAGAGGTATTAAAAAAGGCCGGAGTGACCCTTGACGAAAAGGACATTGTAACACCTAAAAGAACTAAGCAAATAACTAAAAGCTCAAAAATTAAAGTGGAGAGAGTTACATATAAAACCTATAAAAAGACGGAAAGCGTGGCTTTTGAAACAAAGGTAGAATATGATGACAGCAAATATTTTGAGCAAGTCAGCGTTAAAACAAAGGGCAAAAACGGCAAAGTAGAAAACACTTATCGTGAAACCTATGTGGACGGCAAAAAGACAAAAACCGAAAAAATAAAAACCGTTGTAAAAAAGAAGGCTGTGACAAAAGTTATTGTCAGAGGCTCAAAGGGCAGTCTTTACGGTGGCAGCGTGTCATCACGAGTTATATCGGAGCTTGTGCCGCCATATAGAATTGACCTTGACGAAAACGACAGACCTATTAAGTACAAGAAGAAAATAACCGGCAAAGCGACCGCTTATTGTACCGGAACTATAACCTCAACAGGTAGACGAGCTCAGCCGGGTGTTGTTGCGGTGAATCCGAAACAGATTCCATACGGAACAAAGATGTATATTGTTTCAAGCGACGGCAGATATGTTTACGGCTATGCCATTGCCGGCGACACAGGAGGATTTGTGCATAACAGCTCAACAGTTGTTGACCTTTATATGCGCTCATATAATTCTTGTGTACAGTTTGGCAGACGAAATGTAGATATTTACATTCTTGAATAATGAAAAGCGTCTCTTCGGAGATGCTTTTTTGTTGCCCTTAGGCGCGCTCTTACGGAAAATTTGAAGAAAATATTCAGCCTACACAAAACAGCAAACTAACCAAAAGCACACAAAGAAGGCAGGTAATTTAGCCTCGAACTAAACTACCTGCCTTTAAAATTAATATTATTGAGCGTATGTCACTTCTTCCATTGTGACACTCTCTTTTTCATATACGCTTTCGTATTTATCCTGATAGTAGCTTTCACGTGAGCAATCGAAGCTTCCGTCGGGATAGAATTTAATAACTGTGCAGCCACGCTGTATACCTAATTTATAAATTCCGGGATAAGCCAAATAGTCAACGCTCATACCATAAGTCAAGCGAATACCCTTATAGTCAAGAGAGAAATTGTTTTTATGGTCGTGTCCGCAGAAAATAGCCTGGGTTGAGCCAAGCTCAAGCATAGTTTCAAATAAGTTGTCTTCATTTATGCCGCAATAAACAATGTCACCTGCTTCACCTGCTACACCGTAGTAAAGCTTAACATTTTCTGTGTCTTGATAGCCTGCATCTTTATATTCATACCAAGCGTCTCTTTGCTCTGTAAGAGGAATGTGGAAAAATGCTGTAGACTTTATGTTGCTGTTTTCTTTTTCGCCAAGTTTTTTGAGCTGTCTGTTATTTTGCGCATTGAGCTCATTGACAGTATCTTTATACCATTGAACCTGATTTTCATGGATATTGTCATACTTCCATAATATGCCTAAGAAGTCACCGTCAACATATGAGTGAGAGTCAAACATAAATAAGCTTTGAGTGATAACACCCTTTGTGTTTTTCACATTTATAACATGGTTACAGTTGCCGTCAACATCGTCGGGACCGGGGCTGAAAAGGCAATGGGTAAATTCCTCGCTTGAATAGAACTCAGCTACCTTTTCTCTGTTATAGTATGAATAAAGCTCCGAGTCGTGGTTGCCGAAAACTACTGTCCAATAAACGCCCAGCTGTTCCATAAGAGAAGCGAAAAGCTTAGCTGAGGATAAATTGTTAAATGTACCCGCTTGGAAAGGCACGGGATAAGCAATGTCACCTGTAACAATAACAAGGTCAGGCTTTTCCGCTGCAACCATGGCAGCTACAGCGTTAAGAGCCATAGCGTCCTTTTTAAGGCTCATCCAGCCGCCACCGATGTGAACGTCTGTCAACTGCATAACCTTAAATTCTTCGTCTGTTGTGAAAGTCCAGTAGCCGTTTTCGTCCTTTTCCGGCACAAGCTGTTTTTCTGTGACAACCGGTGAAAAAGCTGAGATTTTCTCTGCGTTAGCCTTGTTTCCTGTCGCTGTGATTACGGCTGTCACAGCAATAAAAGCGACAAGAACAGCGCAAAATATGCCAAAAATCTTTAAGGCGGTTTTTCCACGGTTCTTTTTTGTTTTTGTGTTTTGTTCTTTAGCTTTCATTCTTCATATTCGCACAGTTAATTTTGTGCGCCCCCTTCTTCTTTAATTATATGAACAGCTATGTCTGTTTCATTTTCCAATTTTTTTATTTTTTCATCTTCCTTTGCGGTACTTCTAACCTTTGCTATGGCTTCGATTTTTTCCTGACAAAGGAAGGTGATTTCGCTCACACTCTCCCTGCCATATATTTCATAAAGGCCGTTTTCAAGAATTTCTCTTTTCTCCTTAGTCACATAGCACACCAAGCCTTTGAGAGAGGACACTATCATTTTTATAGCGGAAACCAAAAGCACAGCACTTATGCCTATACCGCAAAAAGCGTCAATGCTATAAGTACCCTTGCTCGAAAGCATAAGACTCATAACACTCACTGCGGTTATAAAAAAGTCTAAAATGGAATCCACAGCTATGACCTTTAATAGAGGTGATTCGCTTTTTTTATGAATGAAAATAAAAATGAAATAAAGTCCTAACTTAACTAAGGCAGTAACAACAAGAAGATACATATACCTTTTCTGATACCATACAGGTGTGGGGTACATAAGCCTTTCAGCAGAGGAATAAGCGAAAGCAAAGCCTGCCGCACCGACAACTACGCTGACTATAAACGACAGCAGAGCCTCACTTCTTTTAATTAAACTTTTTGAAGATAAGGTAGCTCCCTTTAAAAGTACCCCTAAACAAATAAAGCTCAATAGCCCCGACAGTGAATCAAACAGGTTGTTAACAGCATCAGAATAAATACTAATGCTGTTAACGCTAAGTCCAATATAAAGCTTTATGGCAAAAAGGACAAAGTTCGCTGTAAAGGCAAGAGCAGTACCGAAAGTAATATATTTATTCTTCATTTTAACTGTTATAATCGCTCATGGCTTTTTCAATATTATCTCTCACCATTAGCTCTACTGCACAAGCGACCTTATCCGATGCTTCCTTAACAAGCTTCACCTCTGAGGAGCTGAAATGTGACAGCACCCAATCTGCAAGGTCATATTCTGGGTTAGGCTTTGCGCCGACACCAACCTTAATTCGCGGGAAATTGTCGCTTTTCAGATGGTATATTATGCTTTTAATTCCGTTGTGTCCGCCGTCTGAGCCTTTTCGTCTTATGCGAAGCTTACCCGGATCAAGGCTTATGTCGTCATAGATAACGATAATTCTCTCCGGTGGAATTTTATAAAAATCCGCCGCATCTCTAACAGCTTCACCGCTTGAATTCATAAAGGTTTGTGGCTTTAAAAGAAGGCAACGCTTACCTTCAATTCTGCCCTCACCCATAATGGATTTGAATTTCAGCTTCTTTACGCTGATTGAGTATTTCTCAGCCAAGCGGTCAAGGCAAATAAAACCGGTGTTGTGGCGAGTTGTTTCGTACTGTCTGCCCGGATTGCCTAAGCCCACAATTATAAAGTCAAAATTTGACTGAAATTCTTTTGAATGTTTAAAGATCATATTTTCACCTGAAATCAATATTTTTGTCTCTACCATTATGCCAATAAAATCAAAAAGTTTCAAGATGTTTTTAAGATTTTGTTT
>CAYWKY010000086.1:0-7656 GCA_964458915.1 uncultured Faecalibacterium sp. | reverse complement strand
ATATGAAAGATATGGCAATATCTTGTAATGAAAAAGATGTGTTTTATGTACATCATGGTGGAGTATCGGCTCGATTGAGAGAAGAAACCGAAAATGCACTTAAGGAGAATGAGGGCGCAACGGTTGCAGCGGCAACTTTAACTTTGGAACTTGGAATTGATATAGGTGATTTGGATTCTACAATACAATTGGGAGCACCTTATACATGTTCAAGTTTCGTGCAACGATTAGGTCGTTCGGGAAGAAGAACCGGAAAATCTCAAATGATGTTTGTTAATTTACATATTGACAAACAAAAAAATTCTTACGAAGCAATGCCGTGGGATTTACTTCAATCGATAGCAATTATTCAACTGTATTTGGAAGAACGATGGGTAGAGCCATTTGAACAAAAGAAAAAGCCGTACAGTTTATTAGCACATCAAACGCTGAGTACACTTATGTCGAATGGTGAATTAAGACCTGCAGAACTTGCAAAAAAAGTGTTGACACTTCCACCATTTAGAAACACTGTTTCTACTGATGAATATCGGGAACTGTTGCAGTTTATGTTGAAAGAAGATTATTTGCAACGAATGGATAATGGTGGGATTATTGTAGGATTGAAAGGCGAAAAAATATGTAATTACTTTACATTTTATGCAGTGTTTAAAGGCGAGGAAGCGTTTAAGGTTATAAGTAATGATGGAGAAGTCGGAACTCTTGACGAGTGCCCTGAAATTGGAAAAGTTTTCACCCTTGCCGGTCGCTCTTGGGTTGTTGTATCGGTAGATCTTGAACGAAAAAACATTTATGTTAATAAAACAAAAAACAACAAAATTCCTTCATGGTCAGGAAATGGCGGAAATATTCACACTAAAGTTGTAAGCAGAATGAAAAAAGTATTACAAGAGGATATTGTTTATTCTTATTTACAGCCAAATGCTCAAAAGCTCTTGCTTGAAGCAAGAAAAATTGCACGAGAAAGCGGCATTTTAGAACACGATGTTATTCAACATGGTGAAAATAATTATTATCTTTGTCCATGGATTGGGACAAAAACGCTTAGCACTATTGCAAGTTTATTTAATTGTGGACTTAAAGATAAACTGGATATTTGTGATGTAAAATGTTGGGAATATTATTTAAGTTTTACAAGCACCTTGCCACTAAAAGAACTCTCAGAGAAGATGAGTGTTTTGAGGTGTCCAACAGATGATGTCAATTTAGTTTTGAAGAATGATGTTGTTCCCAAAAATGATAAATATGATTATATGGTACCTGATAATCTTCTTAAAACGGCATATTTAAACAATCAAATAGACATCAAAACTGCAAATGATGTTTTGAATAATCTTGTGTGGTAAAATCGGCAATTTAAGAAATCCAACCCCCACACTGTTCAAATCTCACCTTGAACAGTGTGGTATACAGTATAAACTGATTAGATTGTATACACATAGATACAATCGAAATGTTGAGCGTTCACACAGAAAAGATAATGAATACTTTTATGCGACAAATAAATTTTATTTATTTGAAGATTTCAAAAAGCAACTTGCAGTACACAACAGAAAATACAATAATTTCCCTATGCGTCCTTTGAATTGGAAATCTCCCACTGATTACATTAAGGCTTTTATTGTCAATGGCGAAGTTTTCTGATTTTGTAACAAATCATTGACAAACCTACAGTTAAATATGCAGAGAAAAACGGATCTGCGTTGTAGATGGATACACCCCACTTATTCATTTTTTCCAAAATCACTTGAAATTATCAATTCATAGTGCTATACTAAAAATATCCAAATTTCACATTCCTAAAATCTGTCACGCTCACACTATATTTTATCTTTATGTGTGATGACTTGGCAAGGTACAAAAGAATGTGGGAGGAAATATAAAAGCTAAGCTTGACTTAGTTTATGATTTAATTGGGAGGACGGAATCATGAAAACAGGTAAGAAAATTTTATGTTCATTTTTAGTGGCACTCATGGTGCTCACAAGTGCGCCTCTTGGTGGTTTTGTGGGCCTTGAGATGCCTGATTTTTTTAATGCCCTCGCAGCTGAAGAGTCAGCGAACCAATATCTCACAAGCGGCTATTGTGGTGACACCACCGATGGCGGCTCAGCTAAAGATATAGCATGGTCACTTGACAGTAGTGGCGTGTTGACTGTAACAGGTGTTGGCAAGATAGCACCTGAGGCTTTTAAGTATGATAAAAGAATAAAGGAAGTCGTCATTAGTGACGGCATTTTAAATATATCGAGCTATTGCTTTAGTGACTGTGATAACCTGACTAAGGTCACAATGGGTGATGATGTTAAGAGTATAGATGAGAGAGCGTTTTATTATTGCGATAGACTCGCAAGTATAGATTTTTCGGACACATTGGAAATAATTGGTTCCTGGGCATTTTTTTTATTGCGATGGACTCACAAGCATAGCTTTTCCGGACTCATTGACAACAATTAATGGTTATGCATTTGGCTCTTGCTCAAACCTTACAAGTGTGACTGTTGGCGCAAATTTAAAATCAATAGACTTTTCATCTGCGTTTGAGTATTGTTCAAAACTAAACACAGTAACAATATCAAAGGATAATATGAACTTCGCTTCTTATGATGGAATTGTATATAACAAGGAAATGACAAAGTTCTTATTTGTTCCAGGTGCTATAAGTGGTGAAATCACTATACCAAAGTCTGTTGAGAGCTTTAGTTACACGAGCATATCACCGCAACAGGCCATAATTATGAAGCTATTACACCTTCACTTGATAAGGCTGATGCTAAATGCACCTTCTGTTGCACCTATTGTGGCGACAAATACGACTACGCTCTTGATTATGAGGTTGTTAGCGCGTCAAATAAAAAGTTTAATGTGGTTTACGAATTTAAGCTCACCGATGAGGAGCTTAATACTGAGATGCAGCCCGACGGCGACATTAAGATAAGAATACCTCTTTCTGAGCTTCATGGAAGAGCAGACCGAGTTGTTGTTGTCAGAACAAATCCTGACGGCAGCAAGACGATAGTACCGGCAACAATAGAAAAGGGCTGTCTTGTTATCACCTGTGACCACTTCACACCATATGAAGTTATCTTTGATGTGCCTTGTGAGCAGCATAATCAAGGCGAGTGGATAGTAACTAAAGAAGCTACTTGTACAGAAAAGGGCTTTAGATATGCTAATTGTACTGAGTGCGAAAAGAAAGTCGCAGAGGAAGAAATTGAGAAGATACCACATGATTATAACTCAGTTGTAACTGCTCCAACCTGTACAGCTAAGGGTTACACCACTTACACCTGCTCAGAGTGCGGTCACAGCTACACAGGTGACGAAGTAAATGCACTTAATCATGATATGAGCAAGTTCGTTACTACTAAAGCACCGACCTGCACCGAGGGCGGAATATCCACCTCCACCTGCTCAAGATGCGACTACTGTAAGACAAAGGAGCTTTCACCTAAGGGTCACAACTTTGAGGGTGGTGTATGCACAGCTTGCGGTGCAGCAAAAGATGAGTCATGCACCTGCAATTGCCATAAGGGTGGCATATCAGGCTTCTTCTTCAAGATAATTTTGTTCTTGCAAAGAATCTTTGGCATAAATAAAATTTGCTCATGTGGTGCAGCCCATTATTAATTATATCAACACCTACAATATAATATAAAATTTCAAGCAGTCTCTTTAAAAGGGGCTGCTTGATTGTTTAAAGCTAATTTTGTTCCCGTCAATTTCCTATCGGCAACAAATAAAACTGTGCAAGAGTGTTCCATGTGATTTTGTCAACCTCGCCTGTTTCTTCGTGGGAGATAACTCTTTGCCAGTGTTTGACTTCTCTTTGAGTGCCTTCGCTGAAAATAGACCCAATAGGTAAAAATGTAAAATTAGTGAAATTTTGCGAGACCTTGTTTAGCATTAAATGCAAGGTATATACTAAAGTGTTGTTTTCGCCTATGACTAAGGGCAAGTCGTCGTTGGTTATTCTGACAATTTGAATCGGGTCGGAATAAATAAAAACAGCTTCGGCATTTTTACTTTTAATATCCTCCCATGTTTCAAAGTCAACTATGCCGGTCTGCTCAAGATTATATTTTTTTTGAAAGCTTTTAACGGCAGCTGTGGTTTCATTGCCGAAAATCCCGTCGGGTACTACGGGACTTATATCTTTGTCGAGTCGCCCTATGTTACGCAGATAGCTTTGCAGTTCAAAAACCGCTGAGTTTGCCATATATTGTCCCTCCTGTGACATTGAATCGTTAGTTTTGCTATGCTTGCTGCAAGGGTGTGCCGGGGTACTGACCGGAAAGCCTTTGTTGTCCTGCTCTGACGGTACGATAAACATCGGCTATAGTGTTCCATGTCGTCTCGTCAACCTGACCTGTTTGAGGCAAAGCGAATATTCTTTGAAATTCTCTCACTGCGTTTTGAGTGCGAAGATCAAAAACATTGTTTTGTGCCACCGCAGGAATATCAAAAAATATTCTTGCAATATAGCTGAGATAATTTTTGAAAACTCGCACACTCGGTCCTACATCGCCTCGTCTGAGTGTAACACCGGGGAATGGCTCTGTGGTGACACTTTCAAGCTGATTTTGCAAATCTAAATAGTCAACCACACCCTTATAGGCGCTGTATAAGCTGTTCCATGTTCTTTCGTCAATTTCGCCTGTAATAGGCAAGTCTTTATATCTTTGAAATGCCGACACTGCGTTTGTTGTACCACTGCCGTAAATTCCGTCAATAGCTACAGTCGGCAAGAAATCCACAAATTGACCTAAAAGTGTTAAAAAGTATTGCACTGTCACAACAGGTCCGCCTGTATCACCTTGGCGAAGTGCGCCTTGAAACTGCCGTGGAAGATTTTCATAGCCTAAACCCTCTGAGCTAAGCTCGGCAAGGCGAGTAACAGCGTCGAAAATATAAACTATTCTATACCATGTGGCTTTCCCGACAATTCCGTCAACGCTGAGATTAAATATCCTCTGAAAGGTTCTCACTGCATCTTCTGTGCTTTGGTCAAAGGCACCGTTAACTACCGGAATTTTCGGAATAGCAGGGTAGTTCCCTGAAATACGATTGAGATAGAGTTGCATTCGACGGACACTTTCGTTAAGGTCGCCTCTTTTTAAAGGGGTACCGGGATATGATGGCAGATTTTCAGCGATAGGTGCATTAACAACAATTTGAGTGTTATCGCCATAGTAATATTTGATTATATCCACATCGCTGTAGCCCTCTAAAGCGAGAGCTTGTGAGCCCCACTGTGAAAGTCCGTCACAAGTTACAGTGGTACCGTTGCAGTATTGAGCAAACAAAGGGTTTATAGTTCCGCTTTCTCTTAAGTAGTTGTTGAAAATATCGTCGGTGATTAGGCTGATATTTTCAAATATATTTCTGCCGGGAACAAACTTTTGGTCGTAATATGTGTTGTTGGTTATGTCATAGCTATAACCCATGGCGGGGTACCACTCAGTATATATTCTGTTTAAAACGAAGGAAATTTGAGCTAATATGTTTGCTCTTATGGCGCTTTCGTCCCAAGTGGAAAAAATCTCCGAGGAAGCAACATTCTTAATGTAGTCGGGGAATGGTACCGTAACATTGGCGCTGTCACTTGAGGGTGCACCTAAATGCACCGTAACAGATGTGGGTATGGTAGGTATTGTGGGCATTTAATCAATCCTTTCGGAAACAGGCGTGAGCTGAACGGTAAGCAGTATTTTGGAGTTGCCGACGGCTGAAACAAGAAGCCCCTTTTTCGGCGTAAAGCCTTCGGCAAAAACATCTGCCGAATAGTCAAGCTCTTGGTTTTCGCTGTTTGGAATCAGAGCGTTTTCTGCCGGAGCAGATTGAATTTTAATTTCGGGAGTTTCTCCGTTTTCGTTTGTTATTAGAAAGGAGTGGAGCTTTTTGTCAAGATAAAGCATAACCTTTGCCTTGTCTATAGGGTAAGCTTCTTCCCCGGAGAAAACTCTGGCTATAAAAGTTGCGGAGTTTTCCGGGTCTGCTACAGGCACATCACTAATGAGTGCAGGATTAATTTCGCCGGTGCCGGGAATTGAGCTGCCGTACTTTTCATCTTTTTCCTTTTCCTTTTCCTTTTCTTTTTCTTTTTCATTTTCGTTTTCACCTTCATCTTCATCTAAGCCTTCATTATCCTCTTGTACATTCGAGCTTTCCTCATTTTCACTCTTGTCTTGTGTTATATCTTGGTCTTGACTTAAAGCTACCACAGGTACAGTCGGCTGCGTTAATTCGGTTGTGTCTTCCTCTTTTTCGTGACTTTCTTCGGTGAATTGAGCTTTGGGAATTTTTTCTTCGCTTTTTTGCGTTTCAATTCCCCATTTTGACCATTTTTCTTTCATCTGCATTAAATCGTCGCAATATTTTGTTATGAGTGAATCTAAATTTTGTGAAGTATCCATATTTAAGCTCCTTTTAAACAGGTTTATATAATATATATTCGTAAAAAGGGAAAAATTACACTGATAAGAATAAAAAGAGGAGAATGTTGTTATGTGTACAGCAGTTAATTTTAAAAATGGCGACAACTATTTCGGCAGAAATTTAGACTTGGAAAGAAGCTACGGTGAGCGAGTGGTAATAACACCGAGAAATTTCAAAATAAAGCTGAGGAATTTGCCGGACTTAGACAATCATTATGCTATGATAGGTATGGCGGCAGTGTTTGAGGACTTTCCGCTTTATTATGAAGCGACAAACGAAAAAGGTGTCAGCATGGCCGGACTTAATTTCCCCGATAATGCCGACTATAAAAATATTGACGAAAATAAAAATAATATTACACCCTTTGAGTTTATTCCCTATATTTTAGCCACTTGCGGTGATTTAAAGGAAGTAAAGCAAGCGCTTAAAAGCATTAATATAGCCAAAATCAGTTTTAGTGAGAGCTTGCCCTTGTCGCCACTTCACTGGATAATATCTCACGCAGACAAGAGTATAACAGTGGAATGTGTAAAGGACGGACTAAAGGTTTATGATAACGAGTTTGGTGTGCTGACAAATAATCCTACCTTTGACTATCATATGATGAATATAAACAATTATATGGGTCTTCATCAGGGAGCAGCGGAAAACAAAATATCTCAAAGCCTAAATTTAGATAATTACAGCTTAGGCTTAGGTGCATTAGGCTTGCCCGGAGATTATTCCTCGGCTTCACGATTTGTCAGAGCCGTTTATATAAAAGAAAAATCTCCTTTATGCCAAGGCGAAAAGGAGAGAGTAAATCAGTTTTTCCACATTCTTTTAGGTGTGGCTATGCCTAAGGGGTGCATCTTAGCGAGAAACGGTGAGAGCGAATATACACGCTACAGCTCATGCTGCAACACAGACAAGGGTATTTATTATTACAACACCTACGACAACCTTAATATAAGGCAGGTGGATATGCACAGCATAAGTCTTGAGGCAGATAAGCTTTGGCAATCGGATATGATTGACTGATTAAAAGGAACAGGTCACTTTATTGGGAAACCCCTTTAAAGTGACCTGATTTTTATTTAAGTGTTGAGCTTGAGTTGGCAAGCAAAGTGCTGTAAATAAACAGTACATCTTGATTGTCAAACTCCACATAATCTGAAATCAACTCAGGAGCAATATATCTTATGTCGATGAGTGTGATTTTGCTGTAAGAGCTTAACA
>CAYWKY010000085.1:0-7898 GCA_964458915.1 uncultured Faecalibacterium sp. | reverse complement strand
GGTGTTTCGGTAACATCACAAATATAGCAAGTTCCTTTAATGTCACGAATTGAAGAAACACTCTCGCCCATACGAAGTCTTTCAGCAATTTCAGTTATACTCTTTTCGCCCATACCATAGGAAATAATATCAGCACCGGTGTCAAAAAGAATGCTTCGTCTGATTTTATCGTCCCAATAGTCATAATGGGCGAATCTTCTAAGTGAAGCTTCAAGACCGCCGATTATTATAGGTACACTGCCGTATGCCTCTCTTATTCTGTTACAATAGACAATTAACGCTCTATCCGGTCGTGAGCAGGCTTTTCCGCCCGGTGTATAAGCGTCATCACTACGCTTTTTCTTGGCGGCGGTATAATGAGCAACCATTGAATCTATGTTACCCGACGACACTAAAAAACCAAGTCTCGGTCTGCCGTACTCCTTAAAAGGCTCGCAGCTATGCCAATCCGGTTGAGATATAATACCAACAGTAAAGCCGTTATATTCAAGAGCTCTCGAAATAATTGCAGGACCAAAGGACGGGTGATCAACATATGCGTCACCGATAACATAGACAAAATCTACTTCGTCCCATCCTCGCCTAATAGCATCTTCTTTATTTATAGGTAAAAAATCTGTCATAACACCTTTTTTAGGGCAGAGAAATTCCCTGCCCTATTCCTTTAAATTAGTCTGTAAAAATATCGTAATCATCACTTGAAGCTTCAGGCTCATTGCCGGCAGCTTTCATTTCAAGATATTGCGCTCTTGACACAAGCACCTTTCTCGGTTTGTTGCCGTCAGCAGGGCCAACAAAACCTAATTCCTCAAGTTGATCCATAATTCTGCCTGCACGAGCGTATCCTACTCCAAGCTTTCGCTGAAGCGCTGTTGTGGAGGCAATGTCACCGAGAGTGACAAGATCCATCGCATCATCAATGAGAGCGTCATAGTTGCCACCATCGTCACCGCTCGCTGCGGCAGAGCCTTTTTTCTTTCCGCTTGTAGCTTCAGCAGTAGCATTTCTTTCGATTTCGGACATGATTCCGTCGTCGTAGGTTGCGTCCTCTTGACTTTTAATAAAGCTGACTATTCTTTCGATTTCTTCATCTGAAAGATATGCGCCTTGTATACGAACCGGTTTAGTTACACCGACAGGGCTGAAAAGCATATCACCGTTACCTAAAAGATTTTCCGCACCGATGCAGTCAAGAATTGTTCTTGAGTCAACCTGTGATGAAACTGAAAGAGAAAGTCTTGAGGGAATATTAGCCTTAATAACACCGGTAATAACGTCAACAGACGGTCTTTGTGTTGCAACAACTAAGTGCATACCGGCAGCTCTCGCTTTTTGGGCAAGACGGCAAATTGAATCCTCAACCTCTTTAGGTGACACCATCATAAGGTCGTTCAGCTCGTCAATGAAAATAACAATCTGTGGCATAGGCTCAAGCTCAGGGTGAGACTGAACATACTTATTAAAGCCACCGATGTCTCTAACACCGCAATTTGAAAATGCCTTATAGCGGTTATCCATTTCGCTAACAGCCCAAGCAAGTGAACCGGCAGCCTTTCTCGCATCAGTAATAACAGGAACAAGAAGGTGGGGTATACCGTTATAGACAGTAAACTCAACCTGTTTCGGGTCAATCATAAGAAGCTTAACCTGAGTTGGTGTTGCGTTATAAAGTATACTTGTAATCATACAGTTAAGGCATACGGATTTACCTGAACCCGTAGTGCCGGCAATAAGAAGGTGAGGCATTTTTGAAAGGTCAGTGCAATTGACGTTACCTGTAATGTCCTTACCGAGAGCCACAGTGAGAAGCTTGCCTGCGTGTTTTTTGTACTCTGCCGAGGAAATAACCTCACGCAGAGTAACTGTTGAGCGAGTCTTGTTGGGTACCTCAATACCCACAGCGGATTTATTTGGTATAGGCGCTTCTATACGAACACCACTTGAAGCAAGACCTAAAGCAATATCGTCTGCAAGGTTAGTAATTTTACTTATCTTAACACCGGGAGCAGGCGACAACTCATATCTTGTTACAGAGGGGCCACGGCTTATACCCACAAGCTTTGTTTCAACTCCGAATGAAGAAAGAACTTCAACCAATTTTTTTGATGTATATTGCATTTCACTTGCAAAGCCTTCACTTGAAGAAAACTCAGGCTGATTAAGACAGTCTATCGGCGGTAAAACATAGTCACGCTTTTTCTTTTCCTGCTTATAATTTTCAACCTCAGTTTTGTTTTTCTTAAGGTTTTCGTCAGCATCATGAACAGCTCTTTTAATTATGTCTTCTTCATCTGATGATTCCTTTACAGTAGGAATAACAGGCTTCGTCTCAATTATTTCAGCCTTTTTAGGTTCTTGAACCTGAGCAGGAGCAGTTTCACTTATAATAGAAGCTAACTTTTCTTCAACGGGAGTTCTTTTCTTTGGCAGTGAATGTTTAGATGTGCTTCCGTCGGATATAAAATTAAAGCTACTAAGACGAACACTGTCGCTACTTTCCTGATTTTCGGAGGTACTATCGCTGAAATTAAACACTTTATCGTCAGGATAAAATCTACGCATTTGTCTGAGAGGTACACCTGTTTCACGGTCAGTTAAGTTTTCAGGGTCAAGTTCTATTTCTGTGCTGTTAAAGTCAAAAGCCTCAGCTTGCTTTAACCTTTCTTCTTCCTCTTTTTTTAATCTTGCGGCCTCTCTGTTTTCGGCTCGAACACGCTGTCTTTCAGCGTTTCTTACTTTTATATTTTCTGCGCTTTCGTCAAGCTTTGTTTTGCCCTCGTTTATAGCGCCGGAAACGCTGTCACCTATTGAATTGATTCCGACACCAAGGTGGAAGAAAAGGCTGACTAAGAAAAGTACTGCAACTATTACAAATGCACCTTGCTTACCACAGGCAACAAGAGGGCCACCGCCAAAAACAGCGCCCATAATACCTCCGGATACACTAAAGGTACCCTGTCCTATTTTCCAAGCGGTGTCGGCAGCCAATTTTATCTGCTCACCAAAAGCAGTACCATCATCATGTGTAACAATAAGGTGAATTAAGCCTGACACACTGACATTTAAAAGTAAACCTGAAATATTAGTCACAAGAAGGCTTCTTTTAAGACTATGAAGCGCCATTCTTATTCCGATAACAGCTATTTGCAAAACAAGAAGATATGTTGCCGTACCAAAAAGAGCAAACAATGTACTTCTGATTCCAGTCCACACATTTGAGCCTTTTATAACAACAAACAAAAGCATTAGAATACTGCCCAGAATATATCCGAGCATTATTTCATTATAGTGCTGTTCGCTAAAAGGTACACGAGTGCCGGTTTTAGAGCTGACATAACCTGACTTGCCTTTTTTAGAAGCGGTATTTTTTTTACTACTGCTCTTAGTAGCCGGCTTTTTGCTTTTAGCTTTTCCTTTTGTATTTTTTGTTTTCGTGTTTGCCATATTTTAACCTCTTATATAATAAATGTAACAAGCACCGCAACCACACCTAAAAGTCCGCTATACACTGCGAAAAACGGGAAAAGCTTTCTAACATTAAACTTGCCCACAAGATGAACGCATATAAATGCAGCGACAGCAAAAACAACAGCTGCAATTGCTAAGGGTACTATATCAACAATAACATCGCTTAAAACAGCTCTCAGAACCTTTACAATGCTGACAATAAGCGTTTGGGGAGCGAGATAAAGATAAACCTCTCGGATTATAACTCTCGAATTAACATCGCTTATAAGCATATTTACTCCGCCTGAGCTAACATGTGAAAATCCGGGTACAACATATGACACAAGCTGATAAACTGACATACGAAGTACGCTCTTAGTGTCACTGACTCTTTTAACTACATTTGATTGCTGTTTCGTGTACCAAATGGCTACAACAAGGACAAGAGCGTTAATTACGCAGGCAACGCCAACGAGATAAAGAGAATTTGAAGTCAAAAACTTGTCAAAATAATCAAGGATAATTGTATCTTTGCTTGTAGGGATAAACAAAACCAAGGATGGAATTATAGATAAAAAGATGTTTTTAACAATAGGCTTATAGGGTGTAAGCTTTTTGTTTTTAAGCTTTTCATTATCAAAGGTGAACAATGCCTTTATGCTCTTGATGTAAATTTTACGAAGCATTATAAAGATTACAAGAGAAAAAACTATACC
Organism: uncultured Faecalibacterium sp.; assembly: GCA_964458915.1. Classification (GTDB taxonomy): domain Bacteria; phylum Bacillota; class Clostridia; order Oscillospirales; family Acutalibacteraceae; genus UBA6857. Next base: position 3,735 of record CAYWKY010000085.1, on the reverse strand, counting down.
GAAAACGCCAAAATAAAGTCCAAGCTCTTTTTCGTCACCGGTTAAATTCATTGCGTGACTCAGCACACTGTAATGAGCTGCCGACGAAGTAGGAAGTGGCATTGTCAAGCCGCAAACTACAGCTAAAATAATCATTTTGATATACTCAATCATATTAAAACCTCCAAAGAGAAAATTACATATCAATTCAACATAGATTATAACACAAACTTTATGTTATAACAAGAGAATTTCCAGCTGTAAACATAAAAAAATCTCAAAAAATAACCGCCCAGAGAAATTCCCAAGGCAGTTATCTTTTAAGTGCTGTAAAAATTTTCAGCACTAACTGTTTTTAATTTTACTCTTGCTCGACCTTTTCCTGTGAATCATCAGTTTCATCTTGAGCTTGCGCCTTGACGAAAGTGCCGTCCATTATAGCTTCAAAGGTCTTGCCGTCAGTCTTTTCGTTTTCAATAAGATACTCGGCAACAGCAGTAAGCTTATCACTGTGTTCAGTAAGTATTCTTTCACACTCACTATATGCATTTGTAATAATGCTCTTAACCTCACTGTCAATATCAGCGGCAACAGCTTGAGAATAATTCATTGTGTTGCCATAATCTTTTCCAAGGAAAACCTCATGCTCACTTGAAGCGTAAGAAATGGGGCCGAGCTTTTCGCTCATACCGTAGCGAGTAACCATATCTCTTGCGATTTCTGAGGCACGCTCAATATCGTTTGATGCGCCTGTTGCTATATCACCTAAGGCAACAGCTTCAGCAACTCGTCCGCCAAGAAGAACAACAATTTTGCCAAGCATATCGGTCTTCGACATGTAATTCTTATCCTCTTCCGGCAAGTTCATAGTGTAACCGCCTGCCATACCTCTGGGGATAATTGAAATTTCGTGAACAGGGTCCTGTCCCTCGGTGTAGTAGGAAGCTAAAGCATGACCTGCCTCGTGATAAGCGGTAAGACGCTTTTCCTTGTCGCTGATTTTGTGTGACTTCTTTTCGGTACCAACTATGCACTTAACAGTTGCTTCCTCAATTTCGGTCATAGTAATAGCTTTCTTTTTGCGTCTTGCTGCAAGAAGTGCAGCCTCATTAAGAAGGTTTTCAAGGTCTGCGCCTGTGAAACCTGCGGTAGATTTCGCAATTGTTTTAAGACTAACATCCGGTGCTAAAGGCTTATTTCTTGCGTGCACCTTAAGGATTTCTTCTCTGCCTTTAATATCAGGTCTACCAACGGTGAGCTGTCGGTCAAATCTGCCCGGTCGAAGAAGTGCCGGGTCAAGTATGTCAGGTCTGTTGGTTGCAGCGATTATGATAACGCCCTCGTTAGCACCAAAGCCGTCCATTTCAATAAGAAGCTGGTTAAGAGTTTGTTCTCTCTCGTCGTGTCCACCGCCCATGCCTGCGCCTCTGTGGCGACCTACAGCATCGATCTCGTCGATGAAAAGTATTGACGGTGAATTTTTCTTAGCCTGATCAAAAAGATCTCTAACACGAGAAGCACCAACACCTACATACATCTCAACAAAGTCTGAGCCTGAAATTGAGAAGAAAGGTACGCCTGCTTCACCTGCAACAGCTCTCGCAAGTAATGTCTTACCTGTACCCGGAGGGCCAACTAAAAGCACACCCTTGGGGATTCTTGCGCCAAGAGCCTGGAAGCGCTCAGGAGAACGAAGAAAATCGACTATTTCTTCAAGCTCAGCCTTTTCTTCATCTGCACCTGCAACATCCTTAAAGGTTGTTTTACGTTTATCGTCTTTACCAAGCTTTACTCTCGCCTTTCCGAAGTTTAAAGCGTGGTGACTTTCGTTTTGCATATTCTGACCCATTTTACGGTAGATATAGAAAAGCATACCAACGAGCAAAAGAGTCATGAAAACAGAAGGTAAAACGCTTGCCCAAATAGCACTGTTAGAGCCTCTGATGTAGTCGTACTTAATTTGCTTATCCGGGTTAGCAAGGTTATACTCAGTAATGTAGTTATGAACATCATTTAAGAAGATGTCTACATTAGGTACAACGTATTCATTCACCTTTTTCTCACCATTGACAATATACTTGAGAGCGCCACTGGAAAGATTAAGTGAATATTCACTTACTTCGCCGTTTCTGAATTGCTCAACTATCTGATAATATTTCGGAGCTTCAGTTTTGTTTTGCGTACCGACAAAAGATGCGATTGCAATTATAAGAAGCACCGGAATAATGATATAAAGCAAATTACCCCATTTGCTCACACCTTTAGGTGAGCCCGGCTGAACCGGTTTGTTGTTATTGTTGTTATCCAATATATAATCACTCCTTATTTTACTGATTTATATTAAGAATTAATATTCATAAACTTCTCTTTTAAGTATTCCGATATAGGGAAGTCCTCTATAGTTCTCGTCAAAGTCAAGACCATAGCCCACAACAAAAGCGTTGGGGATTTTTTCTCCAACATAATCGAGTTGCATCTTAACTTCACTGTCACGCCTTTCAGGTTTGTCAAGAAGACTGCAACACTTAACGCTTTTTGCGCCGTCTTCAATCATTTTTGCGCTGACTTTCTGCAAGGTTCTGCCACTGTCAAAAATGTCTTCAACTATAAGCACATCATATTCTGAGAGATTGTCGATTTCGCTTTTAATTTCAACATTTCCGCAAGACTCACTACATCCGGACAAATAGCTTTTTGCTCTGAGAAACTCTATTTTATAATCAAGCTCTATCTTGCGCATAAGATCAGCCATAAAACACACTGAGCCTTTAAGCACACAAACAAGAAGCAAGTTTTTGTCTTTATAATCTGTTGTAATTTCACCTGCAATTTTCGTTACAATACTGTCGATCTCTTTTTCGCTGAAAAGAATTCTGTCTATATCCTTATGCATAAGTTTAGCCTTCCTTTTTTATTATTAATATATTTTCAGTTTTTTCCCCCGGTAAATATCTGCCGTCTGTGCCGTAATTTTCGACCCAGACAAGCTTATCACCACACCTGAGAACAGCAAGTCTATTTCTGTCTTCAAGTGGGATTTTATCCTCACAAAACAGCTTTTTAAGGCTTTTCGTGTTTTTCCGTTTGGCAAAATAAAAGCTGTCACCCTGTTTGCGACTTGTCATTTTTAGCTCACCGAGAAGCTTATCGCCGTCAACAGCGTTCTTGTTTTTTATGTTGCCTAAATCGCCTTTGAGCACTGCAAAAGTACCATAAGGCGTAAGAAATTTGTTTTCATCTGATAAATGGCATTCCCACTCCTCCGACTTTTTTACGGGAGTCTGAAAGCTGATTATACCATTTTCACAGCAAAGATACAAGTGTTTGTTAAGTTCAATTTTTCCTTTTTCGGTCAAAATCAAATCGTTCACTAAATCTATGTGCCGTCTTTCTGTACTCTTTGACATTTTATCCGAAAGAAGCTTTGCTATGGCTCTTTTTCTCACTGCCTCATGTGCTTCATTAAAGACAGAGCAGGAATAGCCGTTTTCAAGCTTAGCTTTAGACAAAAGCTCCAGTGCGCTATAGTCCATATAATCGTTTTCTTGCCTTAAAATATCAAGAGCTGAGCCTATGTTAGCCGAATAAGCGGAATTGATTTGACTGAAAAGCGGCACAATATTGTGTCTTATGAAATTGCGCTTATATTCATTTGTTAAGTTTGTGCTGTCAGTAACATAGGTGATATTATTTTCACTGCAATATTCTTCTATTTCTTCTCGTGTGCAGTCTATAAGGGGTCTGATTATGTTCCCG
>CAYWKY010000084.1:0-7998 GCA_964458915.1 uncultured Faecalibacterium sp. | reverse complement strand
GGAGTACCCTGTTGTGGCAGATATATTAGAATACAGAACTCTTGCAAAGCTTAAATCTACTTATTGTGAGGGGTTGCTTAAGGTTATCGACGAGGATGGCAGAATACGCTCAACATTAAACCAGACGGAAACGAGAACAGGCCGAATTTCTTCAACAGAGCCGAATTTACAAAATATTCCCGTGCGCTCGGAAATCGGCAGAGAAATGAGAAAATTTTTCGTTGCCGATGAGGGCAATGTTTTAGTCGATGCGGACTATTCACAAATTGAGCTTAGAGTTTTAGCTCATTTAGCTGACGATAAAGCTATGCTTGAAGGCTTTAACAAAGGGGAAGATGTGCATACCATAACAGCCTCACAGGTTTTCAATATGCCGATTCACATGGTTACGCCCTTAATGCGAAGCAGAGCTAAAGCGGTCAACTTCGGAATTGTATATGGCATCGGTGCGTTTTCTTTGAGCAAGGACATAGGTGTTACGAGAAAAGAGGCTGACAGCTATATAAAAGGCTATCTTCATCATTATAGCGGTATAAATAAGTATCTTACTGAAACTGTGGAACAAGCAAGAAATGAGGGCTATGCTCAAACTATGTTCCATAGAAGACGATATTTGCCTGAGCTTACAGCCAGCAACAAAATGCTTCAGGCATTCGGTGAGAGAGTTGCGAAAAACATGCCTGTTCAGGGCAGCGCAGCAGACATAATCAAAATTGCAATGATAAGAGTTTATGACTCTCTCAAAAATGAAAATCTCAAAGCGAAGCTTATTATGCAGGTTCACGACGAACTTATTGTCGAGTGTCCCGAAGAAGAAAAGGACACTGTTGAAGCTATCGTGAAAAGAGAAATGGAAAACGCTTGTCAAATGAAGGTTAAGCTTCTCTCGGACGTTCATTCCGGAAAAGATTGGTACCAAGCGAAGGGTTAAAACATAATATTCACATTTTAAAAGAACAAGGTTTTGCGCCTTGTTCTTTTTTATGCTTCGTTTTTGGTTGGACACCTTGTTTTTTCAAAAAAACTATATGGATTTTCTTGAAAAAAGAAACTTTTATAAGAAAATACTGTTGACATTTCTTTCTCATAAGTCTATAATAAAAGCAAACAAAGTGGTGGCAATTCCCATAAATTAGCTTTTAAGTGGTGAATTACGGTTAATTTTGGCTTTTGTTGGTGCAAATTATTTGAAAGGGGTGTTTTTTCTGTTAGGTCTTGTTGGAACATATGAACATAATATCGACGGAAAAAACCGTCTTTTTGTGCCGGCAAAATTCAGAGCGATTTTAGGCAATGAGTTTATTTATAAAGTTCGCCGCAGCAAATTTCCATCCATTCAGCTTTATTCTAAGGATCAGTTCTTTAAAGAGGCTGAAGAGGCAGTTGCCGGAATAAAGGATGAAACAAGAAGGAAAATGGTTCTTGATGCAAAATTCTTCGGAACAGGCGAAGCGACTTGCGATGCTCAAGGCAGAATAGTAATCAGTACCTCAATTAGCAAAAGCGCAAAGCTGGAAAAGGAATGTGTGCTGACAGGCTATGGCAACTTTGTTGAAATTATGAGCTCAGAGGTTTATTACGAATACGGTGAGGAGCTTCTCAGAAGTGCCGAAATGGAGGCGGAGTCTTATCGCAAGGAAGAAGAGCTTCGCTGTCAAAAACGCTCAGACGGTGCTTATCTTGACACAGAGATTTAAGGGGAAAGAAAATGGAATTTTCACATATAAGTGTTTTATATAATGAAACTCTCGATGCTCTTAACATAAAGCCGGACGGAATTTATGTTGATTGCACTTGCGGTGGAGCAGGTCACAGCTCCGGCATACTCAAAAGGCTTTCTGATAATGGCAGACTTATTGCGATTGATCAGGATCCGGAGGCAATTGAAGTTATAAAAGAGAGAATCGGTCACGATAACCGAGTGACTGTTGTACACGATAATTTTTCAAATTTAAAGGCGATTCTCTCATCTCTTAATATAGATAAGGTTGACGGCATATTAGCTGATTTAGGTGTTTCATCTCACCAATTAGATAAAGCTGAAAGAGGATTTTCATATAACAGTGACGCTCCTTTAGATATGAGAATGTCGAAGCAAGGTATGTCGGCTTATGATTTAGTTAACACATATAGCGAAAAAGATATAATGCGTATACTTCGTGATTACGGCGAGGAAAAGTTCGCTTCAAGAATCGCAAGAAATATCGTCAGCGAAAGAGAAAACAAAAAGATAGAAACTACCTTTGAGCTGTCGGAGATAATAAAAAGCGCTATCCCCGCTGCTACGAGAAGAACAGGCGGACACCCTGCAAAGCGTAGCTTCCAAGCTATAAGAATTGAAGTTAACGGCGAATTAAAACGCCTTCAGGACACTCTCGACGATATGTTTAACAGTCTTAACTGCGGTGGAAGTCTTGCAATTATAACCTTCCACTCCTTAGAAGACAGAATGGTTAAAAGAGCTTTTCAAGGGTACTGTAAAGGGTGTGAATGTCCACCCAGCGCCCCGGTGTGTATATGCGGAAAGGTTCCTCAAGGTAAATTGCCATTTAAGAAAATAACAGCATCAGACGAGGAGCTTGAAAATAATATGCGTTCAAGAAGCGCTACACTTAGAAGTGTTGAGAAAATAGTATAAAGAAAACAGAGAAAAATATTAGTAATGAGGTGTGAAGCAAATGGCAGAAACTGCTTATAAGTATGATTACGGTTATGAAAACAATGCGGCTGTTAAAAGAGAAAAGAAACAGCAGGTAAAGACTCAGCCTAAGTTAGAGATTATTGTCAACCCTCTTGCAAAAGAAATTGCAAGGGAAAGAGAAGTTAATAAGCTTGCTATTAAGGTTTCGGCGCTGTTTGCTGTGGCTCTTGTTTTGTTTTCTGTGTTTTGCTATAGCTTTGTGCTTATAAGCGACGCTCAGCACACACTTAAAAGCTGTGAGTCAGATTTGCTTATACATCAAACCAAAAATCTTGAATTAAAAACACAGCTTAATTCTCTCGTTGCAAGTGTAGATATTGATAAATTTGCTGTTGAGGAATTGGGACTTGTAAAGGTCAGCGCAGAAAATGAGGTTTATCTCAGTAAGGATGCAGGAAACAAAATAATTTATTCTGCGGTGGACTGATGCGGGCAGAAGCGGAATATAAATCAATATGAAGTATAAAGGACTGCCTAAAGTAGATTTACTGTGCAGTCCTTTTAATAAAAATATCTAAGCTTTGAAGAAGCAGGTGCGATATGTTAGATTTAATTAAAAAATTAACAATGAATATTTATAAAAATCAAGTTAAACGCCGTACAGATAAAACCTTTTCTAAAAGGGCAAAGCTTACAGTGAGAACTCTAATTGCTCTAATATTGGTTTTAAATCTGGGTACCATTGGCGCAATTATGATTTTTAAGGGCGAGGAGTATAGTGAAATAGCTGCCGACAACCAGCTCAGCGACACTATTATTAAGCCTATCAGAGGTACTATTTACGACAGAAACATGACACCGATTGCTACAAGCACTCAGGCGTGGCTGTTAAGTGTCAATCCAACGGAAATAGCTAAAAAGTTTAGGTCTAAGCCTGAGTTTCTCGACGATTTTTATAACGATTTGACAGATAATCTTGTAAGAATTTTAGGTGTTGACAAAGAGGAAACCTTGGCAAAGCTTAAGAAATCCGAATCAGTTTATCAGGTTATAAAAAAGCGAGTTTCCGGCGCAGAAAGAATAGAACTTGAGGAGTTCTTTTCTCAAAGATATAAATACACCTATAAAAAAGAGGTAACAAAATTTGTCTTCTTTAAAACTGAAAGAGATGCTATTTTTAGCGTCAATGCAGGAAACTTCTTTGATTATGAAAGCAGCTCTAACCGAGAATATGCAAAGGGACACTTCGCCTCAACAGTTATAGGCGTTGTGAACGCTGACGGCAAGGGCGAAACGGGCATTGAAGCATATTATGATGAAGTTTTGCAAGGTGAAATCGGAAGAATTCTCACAGCCACAGATGTTGCAGGCAGAGAGCTTGATTCCTCATATAATGCCTATTACGATGCCGTTCAGGGCAATGGTGTAGTGCTGACAATTGACTATGAAATTCAAAACTATCTTGAAAATGCACTCAATCAGGCATATGACAGCATAAGCTGTGACGGAATTTACGGAATTGTTATGGATGTTGACACAGGAGCTATATTAGCTCTTTCGGATAAGCCTGACTTCGATCTTAACAATCCGAGAGTGCTGGACAAAAATGTCAACGCAGATACTCTCAAAAAATTTGAAAAGGGTACTACAGAGTATTCCACTGAATATAGCCGTTTGCTTTATGAGCAGTGGAGTAGCTTTTGTGTTACAAGCAACTATGAACCCGGTTCAAGCTTTAAGATTTTCTGCGCTGCAGCAGCTTTAGAGGAAGATATTGTAAATTCAATTGATGAGAAAATATACAACTGCACAAGCAGCACAAAAGTGGCTGACACAACATATCACTGCGCTAATTTTAAGGCTCACGGCTCACAGTCCATAACTCAGGGTCTTATGAATTCCTGTAACACCTTTTTTATAACCTTAGGTCAAAAATTAGGTATTGAAACATATTATAAATATTTTGAGGCTTTCGGTTTCACTGAAAGAACAGGTATCGACCTTGCCAACGAAGCTTATAGCGTTGTTCATAAAAAAGAAAAAATGTCCAAGGTTGACCTTGCCAGTACCTCATTCGGTCAGGGCTTTAGAATCAGTCCTATCCAGCTTTTAAGTGCAACCTGCGCCATAGCTAACGGTGGCAACCTTATGGTGCCTTATCTTGTAGGCAGTGTTGTTGACAACGAAGGAAATGTAGTTTCACAAACAGAGCCGACAGTTAAAAGAAAGGTTATATCCGAAGAAACAGCTTCTCAGGTTCGCAAGATGATGGCGGCTGTTGTCAGTGACGGTACCGGCAGAAACGCTAAGATAGCTGGCTATCAGGTTGCAGGTAAAACAGCTTCAGCTCAGAAGCTTGACGACAACGCTGAAAAAGAGGTCTATGTTGCGTCTTTTGTTTGCTTCGCTCCGGCTGATGACCCGGAAGTAGCTATTTTAGTTGGTGTTGACAATACTCATGACGGCTACAGAAGCGGTGGTGCTGTTGCTGCGCCTATTGCAAAGCAGGTTCTTGAGCCTACACTTGAATATCTTAATGTTGAAAGAAAATACACATCCGAGGAGCTTTCTAAGCTCAACAAAACAACACCTGAGCTTATCGGCAAAACAGTCAGCGCAGCCAAAAGCATAGCTGCCGGAGAAAATCTTAAGGTTAAGGTTGTCGGCGAGGGTGACACAGTCATATCTCAGATGCCGGCAGGTCTTCAGAGTATACCTCAAGGCGGTGTTATCGTGCTTTACACTGAAAATGGCAACGAAACCCAAAAGACTAAAGTGCCTAACTTTATTGGTATGACAGTAAGTCAGGTCAACGCTTTAGCTGCCGAGTGCGGAATAAATGTTATATTCTCCGGGCCTACAGAGGAAGCCGGTGTCAAGGCTTATAACCAAAGTGTTGACGAAGGAACAAAAATAGATTTAGGCTCAAGTATAACTGTTTCATTTAAGTCAGAGAATATTATGATAGATTAAGGTTCGACTAAAGGAGGAAATCATGTTAATTTCTCAGCTCATTTCTTGTAATGACTTAAAGTCGGAAATTAAAAACAAGGATATTAAACTTATTACCGATGATTCACGAAAATGCCGACAGGGTAGTATTTTTGTGTGTCACAATTCAGGTAGGGAATATTTAAATCAGGCTATAGAAAATGGTGCTGACCTTGTTGTTGCTGAGGAAAAACTGTGCGATAACTGTGTTGTTGTACCCGATACACGAAAGGCTTATGCAGAGCTTTGCGCCGCCTTTTTCGGCTATTGCTATAAAAACATCAAAATGATAGGTGTAACCGGTACAAACGGAAAAACCACCACAGCGAATATGATATATACCATTCTTACGCTAAGCGGAAAGAAATGCGGGCTTATGGGTACGGTGAAAAACAACATTTGCGGCGAGAAAATCAGCGCAGAGCTGACAACACCGGATTGCTTTGAGCTTCACAAAATGTTTAAGCGACTTCATGATTGGGGTGCTGAGTACTGTGTGCTTGAAGCTTCATCTCAGGGCCTTAGCCAAAAAAGGCTTTACGGCATAGATTTTCACATTGGGGTTTTAACGAATATTTCAGAAGATCATCTTGATTATCACGGCACTATGGAAAAATATGTCGATGCGAAAAAAGAGCTTTTTATTCATAGCGATAAAGCCATAATAAATTATGACGATAAATATAAAGATGTATTCATAGCAGCATCGCCGGGAAAAGTAATAACATATTCCATGAAAAATAACAGCGCCGATTTTGTGGCTAAATGTCAAAAGAGTGATTGCGATGGCAGCGATTATGCGGTGGTTGCCGATTATCTTATACATCGAATTAAAATCAATATGCCCGGCGACTTTAATATTATGAATTCTCTTGCGGCAGTCGCTGTAGGGTATGAATGTAATATTTCACTTGAAAGCTGCGCTCAGGCTTTAAGGGCATTCGGTGGTGTTAAGGGCAGAATGGAATTAGTGCCGACCGACACTGAGTATAAGGTGATTATTGACTATGCTCATACTGCCGATTCTCTAAAAAAGGTGCTTTTGACGCTGCAAAACTTTCCTCATAAGAGAATAATAACACTTTTCGGCTGCGGCGGCGACAGAGAAAAAGACAAACGAGCTGTTATGGGAGATATTGCTTCGCAGCTCAGTGATATAGTTATTGTTACAAGCGATAATCCGAGAAGCGAAAAAGCTATGGATATAATCGACGATATTCTCTCAGGAATAAAAAAAGATAAAAAAACTGTGTATATTCACGAAAACAGAATAAAAGCTATTGAATATGCCTTGAAAATTGCGGCAAAGGGTGATATTATTCTGTTGGCAGGAAAAGGACACGAGCTTTCACAAAAATCCGGGGGTGAAATTATCCCGATGGATGAGCGTGAAATTGTTCTGAAATCCATAAATAAAGAATAAGAAATAAACAAAAGAAGGGAATGTTTCAAATGAACATTATTACAGCAATTCTTATTTCCTTTGCAATATCCTTTGCACTGACTTTTGCGCTGGGTTATGTGCTTATTCCGGTGCTTCACAAGCTTAAATTCGGTCAGAATATCCTTACTGACATCGGCCCTAAGTGGCACGCAAAAAAGCAGGGTACTCCCACAATGGGTGGCATCATGTTTATCATAGGCATAATATTTGCAACAGTTGTCACAATTCTCATTTGTGTTGCAACCAAAACTGAAGTTTTCAGTTTAATGACAGAGCTTAAGAATCAGCAGATAACACGTCTTGTTTCAGGTGTGCTTATGGCTTTTTGCTTCGCTCTTGTTGGTTTCGCAGATGACTATATAAAAGTTGTTAAAAAGAGAAACTTAGGTCTTACCGAAATTCAAAAGACAATACCCCAGGTACTTATTATCGCCGTTTATCTCGCTTCGCTTTCAATTAGCAAAAGCACAGCTATGTTTATTCCTTTTTACGGCAAGGTTGCCCTTGACAGCGTACCGGGCATGATTTTCTTTTATATTTTCGGCACTTGCGTTATTTATGGCTGCATCAATGCGGTTAATTTTACCGATGGCATTGACGGACTTTGCGGTGGTGTAACTATCCCCGTAGGTGTTGCATTTGCTGTTATGGCAATAATTATGAGCAGTACCTCTGTGGGAATTTTAGGCGCAGCTCTTGCAGGTGGTTGTGCAGGCTACTTCATTTGGAACCATTATCCCGCAAAGGTAATGATGGGCGACACCGGCTCAATGTTCTTGGGCGGTCTTGTTGTGGCTTTAGCTTATGCTGTCGAGTGCCCCATAATTCTTCTGCCTGTTGGTATTGTTTATGTTATTGAGGCTATGAGTGATGTTATTCAAATCGGTAGCATTAAGCTCAGACACAAGAAAGTGTTTAAAAT
>CAYWKY010000083.1:0-8118 GCA_964458915.1 uncultured Faecalibacterium sp. | reverse complement strand
ATTCTGACCGGTGTGAGCAAGTATACAATCAAAGTATTGTCTGCATTTTTTTATAACGGCGGACAAGCGGATAATTTCGGGTCTTGTGCCAACAATAATAAGCAATTTTATTTTACCGTTATCCTTAAATTTTATGTCCGAATAGTCAAGTTTCATTTCCATAGGTTTTCCCTTTCAAATAAAAGAAATTCAGTTATATATTATTTGTGAACCTTTTCGCTGAAGGTATCAGGTTTATTTTCGTCAAAAACTTCACTCGCCCACATCAGCGTAACTAATTTTTCGCTTTGGCTGAGATTGGTTATTGAGTGAGTGTAACCGGGTAGCATATAAACAGCTTTAATATCGTCACCACTGACAGTGTAGCTGATAACTTCATCACTGTCAATTTTTCGCATATCTATTCTCGCTTCACCGCTAACAACAATAAAAATCTCCCATTTGCTATGATGCCAATGCTCCCCTTTTGTTTCGCCGGGAAGTGAAATATTAACGCTCATCTGACCGCTTTTTTCGCTCTTTATAAGTTCAGTAAATGAACCACGACTGTCACTTTTGGTGTTAAAGCAATGAATAGCCTTATTCTCAGGCAGATATGAAAGATAAGTGCTGTAAAGCTTGCTTGCAAAGCTGTTCTTTGGAATTTCGCACATCATATGCGTTTCGGGAAAGCTCTTAAACTGCTTTAATAAATTAACTATTTCACCAAGGGTAACTCTATGAGTAGGCTGTGCCTTGCAATATGGACTGTCCGAATTTTCACGATGCTCCTTACCCATAAGGCAAAAGAGCATTTCTTCAATTAAATCGTCGATATATAAAAGTTCAAGCTCGGTTTTTTCATCGTTTACAGTTATAAGCAAATCACGACCTATATTATAGCAGAATGTGGCAACGGCACTATTATAATTAGGTCTTGACCATTTGCCGAAAATATTAGGAAAGCGATAAATCATCACCTTTGACCCGGTTTCTTTGCCATACTTTATTACAAGCTCCTCACCGGCCTTTTTGCTCAAACCATATTCACTGCCTGAATATCTCCCCTCAAGGCAAGCCTGAATAGAGCTTGAAAGAACAATGGGACAGCTATTGCCATTTTCTTTTAAGATTTCGAGTACCCTGCCGAGAAAATCACAATTGCCCTTCATAAATTCGTCAGCTGTTTTAGGGCGGTTTACTCCCGCAAAATTAAAGATAAAATCTGCTTTTTCGCAATAAGAGAAAAGCTCCTTTTCATCGCTGTCAATATCATAAGTCAGTATTTCGTCAATGACAATTTGTGAATAACGCCTGTCTTTATTCTCTTTAATGTTTTCAAGGGCCGAAACTAAATTTTTGCCAACAAAGCCTTTAGCGCCCAAAACAAGAATATTCATTATCTTTTCTCCCAATTTTCAAGCTCAGCTTTAACATAATCAAGACTGAGAAGCTTTTGCTTAACCTGCTCAACATTAAGAATTGTTGTGTTATTTGAGTTAAACTCTGTTAAAACATTTCTCTTTGTGTCACCGTCTGAGAAATACTTGTCATAGTTAAGGTCTCTTTTATCCGACGGAACACGATAGAAGTTGCCCATATCGAGAGCTTTGGCACATTCCTCGTTTGTAAGCAAGGTTTCATACATTTTTTCGCCGTGACGAATACCGATAATTTTTATATCCTGCTCACTGTGGAACAGCTCCTTTACAGCCTGAGCTAAGGTTTCAATAGTACAAGACGGAGCTTTTTGAACCAAGATGTCGCCGGAAACACCGTTTTCAAAGGCAAAAAGCACAAGGTCTACTGCTTCTTCAAGAGCCATAATAAAGCGTGTCATTTTAGGCTCAGTGATGGTGATAGGCTTGCCCGATTTAATCTGATCTATCCATAAAGGTATGACAGAGCCTCTTGAACACATAACATTGCCATATCTTGTGCAGCATATTTTTGTCTTATCAGGTGATACAGTGCGTGATTTTGCCACGATTACCTTTTCCATCATTGCTTTAGACGTACCCATAGCGTTAACCGGATAAGCAGCCTTATCAGTTGAAAGACCGATTATAACCTTAACACCCGCCTCAATAGCAGCGGTGAGAACATTGTCGGTACCAATTACATTGGTACGAACAGCCTCCATTGGGAAAAACTCGCATGAGGGCACCTGTTTTAAAGCGGCAGCATGAAAAATGTAGTCAACACCGTGCATAGCGTTGCGTACCGAAGAAATATCTCTGACATCACCAATATAAAACTTAATTTTATGGGCATATTCGGGATAAGTTGCCTGGTACTCATGACGCATATCGTCCTGTTTTTTCTCATCTCTTGAAAATATACGAATCTCACCAATATCTGTGGCAAGAAATCTTTTTAAAACGGCGTTGCCAAACGAGCCGGTACCGCCTGTAATAAGCAAAGTTTTATTTGTAAATGTATTCATCTTATCGCACCTCATTTATATATTCGGTATAGGGTTTGTCCAGGTCAACAACATCTGTAAAGTGGTGACCGACGCGCTCATTTTCCGGCGGCAAGGACATATAGTCGCCATAAACGAACTTTAGCCATTCATCATATTTATAGGAAGATTTGACCTTTATTCCCTCAAATGTCATTTCAGTAGTTTTGTCGAACCACTCTGCAGGAATTATTTCCTTTTCACGCCAAGCACCTGAGTTATTTATTAGTCTGCTTGACGGCGTTACACATGAAAACAGTTTCTCTCTTTTTTCAATAGCTTTGCGCCTTGAAGGATAAATAAGGCAAGAAAAAGCTGTTGCTATTTTCGATTTTAAGCTCATATTCGGCAAATAAAAAGCTGTGTTGATTCGCCATGTAAGAAGCTTCTTTTTAATTTCAAATACTTTCGCCTTAAAGCCGTCAGGATAATAATCAAGTGGGAAAATATCAATATAAACTCCGTGGTTAATGTTAAGATATTTACCGCTTGTTTCAATAAAAGTTGTTCGGCTATCTCTAATTTTCGCAAAATTATTGGGATACTCCGGGTCAGTATCTTTAGTTTGCAAAAAATAATAAGGCGGCAATTCACTTTTAGCTACAGCTATAAATTTTTCATACTCTTTTCTGGGCAAGCTGACATCAACATCGTCATCCCATGGAATGAAGCCTGAATGACGCACTGCACCTAATAAAGTACCGCCTTGCAAAAAATATTCAATGCCGTGTCTGTCACATATTGTAACAAAAGCCTCAAGCATATCTCTCTCACATTTTTTCAGCTTATTCAGCTGTTCATTTGAAAGTTCCATTTTATCTCCCCGGATAATAATCATAAAATATGAACCGCTAAAATTAACTCCACATTTTTTGTGGCACAGCAATTCACTTTGTATTCTATCACATATTTTTATAAATTTCCACTCTTTATAAAAAAAAGATGAGCTGACTCTGAGTCAACTCATCTTTTTTGCGAAAAAACAGAGCCGCCATATCCATGACAGCTCTGCTCATTATAGCTTTTTTAAAAAAGTTAAAATACAAAAGTATTTACAACCTCTGATTAAACTTTAGTATGTAGCTTTAAACCACTCATTAAAGTTTAAATCAGTGGTTGCTTAGTTTTCCTTCTTCTTAAGGCAAACAAATGCTGCAGCTGAAGCTACTGTGATTGTTGCAAGAGCAGCAAAAACAGCTGATGTGTCACCTGTTTCGGGAGTCTTTGTTGTTACAACAACAGGAGCCTTTGTGGTCTCAGCAGTTGTTTCTTCCTCAACCTGGCCGATGAAACCGATGTACATGTTTGCGAAGAAGTTTACGATGTCGTTGTCGAGCATACCCTCGATGAGTGAAGTGTCAAGACCAAGTGACTCAAGTGCGCCAAAAATGGTATCCATAACACCAGCCATCATGTTGTTGCTGTCAACTTCGCCGGCAACGTCTGAGCCGAGATCTTCGTCGCCGAGATCAACGCCTGCATCACCGAATGCGCCTGAAATTGAACCGAGAAGAGAATCAAGATCACCTGCAGTAAGTCCGCTGAGCATATCAGTAATAGCTGATGTGTCCATTGAACCGCCAAGAAGACCTGTGAGCCAGCTAAGATCAACACCGCCAGCACTTTCTGTGCTACCTGATGCCTGAGCAGCTGTTGTCTCTTCTTCACCCTTAAAGCCTGACTCGATACCTGCAACTGCTTCTTCAAGCTTAGCAAGAGCATCTGAATCGCCCTTAAGGATAGCGTCAACATCAATGCCTTCAAGACCGAGATCTGAAATGATTGCGTTCAAATCTGTCTCTGAAAGATCGCCAAGATCAACACCTGCAAAGATGTCGGAAATTGAACCGCTTTCAGCAGCTGAAGCCATAGGTGCAAGCATACAAACACAAAGAGTGAGTGCAACTAAAACGCCAAGAAACTTTTTCATAGGTTATCATTTCCTTTCTGAATATATTTATATTAACGACAAGAGTCGCAATATACAATATGTAGTATTATACTCTTTTTTAGATAATAAATCAACAATATTTTAAGATTATTTCTTAAAAATTATTAGGATTTTACCATTCTACATATACATCAAGACCTGATGTAGTGAAATCCTTGCCACGAACCATGCCGTTTTGCTCAAGTGCGCCGGTGAAACCTGAAAGCATTTTGTAGTCCTTCATGGTCATTCTTGCCTTAAGTGAAAGCTCACTTCTGTCTGAGAATTTGTCAAGCTTTCCGGGTACGAAACCGGTACACCACCAATATTTGCCATAATCACGGGTGTAAAGCTCAACACCGTCACGATAGCCTGTCATAGACATATAAATTGCTTCATCATCAGATACAGCGTCATAATGCTCTGCGCCTCTGTTTTTGGGCTTATTGTAAATGCCTATTTCGTGACCGATAAACACATAGCCGTACTGACCCTTCCAGAACTGAATCATCCAGTCCATGTTGTTATATTCAAATTTACAGCGCATTGTGTCAATGTAAATTGCAACAAACTGTGCGCCTGCGTCATAAAGCTCATTATAGCCTAATGCTCTTTGCCAAGGGTCTTCGTTGGTGTAATAGTAGTTGCCGTTAGGGGCATACTGATAGCTGGCAAAGCCTTCATCAAATAAGGCATTGTTTTTGTTGCCGCTGCTACCGCCAGTAAGACCGTCGATAATGCCACCAAGACCATTGTTAATAGCTCCACCTGAGGAGCTGTTATTTTGTGTTGTGGGCTGTGTTGTCGGCAATGTAGTAGTTGCCGATGTAGTTGTATCAATAGGGAATGTTGTAATAAGAGCTGAAGATGGAACTGTAGTCGGTGCTGTAGTAGTTGTTGTAGGTATAGTAGTAGGTTGAGTAGTTGTCTCAGTAGTAGTTTGAGATGGTGCTGCTGTTGTTGTAGTAGAGACCTGAGAAGGTGTGTCAATACCGCTGTTAAGAGCTTTTGCGCCTAAAAAAGAGCCGCCGCAAACAACGACAAGGGCAACAATAGCAATTATGGTATTCTTATGTTTTGCAAGTGATGCAAGATTCATTGGTTTTAACTGCCTCCTTAATAATTATAATTTCAGCCCGCAAAAAAGCCATTATTACACTTGTATAGGTTAGCAGAAATTACTCAAAAGGTCAAGAGTTTTTTCTAATTATTTACAAATACTGTAAACTTTCTGCACAATGTTCAGTGTAGAAAATTATATTTTCTTTTTTTTGCTTTGTGCATTGTTTTTTCGCTTTAAGATCAAAAACTGAATATCATTTAAAAAGAGCCTCTCTTAGCCTTTCAGCTAAAAGAAGCTCTTCGTGTTTTAGTTTTGCCAAATTATTTAGGCTGAACAGAAATAACCACCTTATACTTTCCATAGACCCAACAATCTGCGCCTTTATCGGAGTTAATTGAAATATTTGACACCTCAAAGGTTTGCTCTGATATTCTGGATTTTGAAAGAGAGGAAACATTTATTTCAATTTGAATATCCTCATGAGTTATTTTATCGAGGCTTTGTTTTGGGCCAAAAACTATAATTTCGCTCAAATCGCTTTTTTCATAGTTGATACTGTAATTGTAATTTTCGTCTTGATTGAGCAAAACGACCTTACCCGGAGTTTGATCTATAGTTTTTTTGCTCATGGAAGACATATCGATGCTCATTGAGAACTTCTTAACTGATTTATCAACTATATTCGCTCCCATTTTCTCATCAACAGCGAACTCAAAATAGTTAACTTTGTTTGAAAGTAAGCTAAAGTCAACAGTACCAACATAAAGAGTGTCGATTTCATCTGTTTCTGTGGTGTTGTAAAGCACCTTAACCTTTTCAGGCCAAATTTTATATTTGGGTGCAGTCTCACCATAAATAGCTGGCTGATTTAAAAATTTAACAGCCGTTTTAACCTCTTTTTGAATATAGAGAGGAATCGTAACCGTCGCCGGGTTAGACTCATCATTTATACCCTCGCAAAGAAGATATTTACCCTCGCTTGCTCTGTCTAACTGAAATGAAACCTCAGCAGGCACTTCCTTTGTAACTTTCAACGGAAGCTCATCTTCGTTGACCTGAGCGTTAAAATAAACCTTAGTCAATTTATTAAGTATAGTTGCAGGACCTGTTACTTCAACAGTACTCATAGACGGAACAAGCTGTCCGAGAGTTAGCTCATCTGAAATAAGGCTTTCCAAATCGTTTTCCAGCTTAGCTTCAACATTAAAGGTACCTGTAGTTTTTTTGTCGTAATAAACTGTTATTGTTGACGGTTCAATTCTCGTCACCTCAACGCCTGAAACACCTGATGTATCAGCTATTCTCGCCGTTAGAGTCAACACCTTGTACCCTGCCGAATCCACATAGGCACTTGATGTTTCAACTATAATGTCGTCCTTCGACAAAGCGTGCTGATTAATATTATAAGCCTTACCTGTTACCTCAACCTTAGCCACAAGGTCAGAAGTATCATAAAATGCCTCATACTCCCCCGACTGGGAAACCGATGTGTTGACATTGATTTTAATATCGCTTAAATATCTCGTTGTGTTATCGCTATAGTTTATCTTAACCGATGCCCAAATTGCAATAGCAACTATAACAGAGAAAACCATGAGGAACTTATTGTTATAAAACAAGCCTTCAAGAGAAGTCTTTTTACCTTTATTCATCGCTTTTTCCTCCGTTTTAATGAGAAGATTTTTTGCTTTTCCTGCTCCTCAGGCACAAGAAGGAAGCTGTTT
The DNA here is from genome assembly GCA_964458915.1 of uncultured Faecalibacterium sp. Lineage (GTDB taxonomy): Bacteria > Bacillota > Clostridia > Oscillospirales > Acutalibacteraceae > UBA6857. The sequence goes on along the minus strand of CAYWKY010000083.1, from coordinate 958 downwards.
AGCATTTCAAGAAGCTCACCTAAGGTAAGATTTCTTTTTAATACTCCGCCCTTTGCAACAGAAATTGCGCCGGTTTCCTCCGAAACAACAACCACAAGGGCATCACTATGCTCACTAACACCCATGGCTGCTCTGTGGCGAGTACCAAGCTCTTTGCTGATTTCAGCCTGTGTCAGCGGCAATATACAGCCTGCCGAATGGATTCTGCCGTCTCTTATAATCATTGCGCCGTCGTGAAGCGGAGCTTTCGGGAAGAAAATATTTTCTATTACAGCCGATGTTACCGAAGAATCAACAAATGAGCCGGTGCTTATTATTTCACCGAGAAGTGTTTTGCCCTCTAAAACAATAAGCGCACCTATTTTTTTCTCGCTCATATTTGCCGCAGCCTTAGCAATATTCGATGCACAGGTTCTCATCTCGTCGTCCATCAAATTAGAGCTTTTCAAAAATGACGGTGCTATTTTTCTAAAGTCGCCTCTGCCAAAGCTTTCAATAGCGTGTCTGATTTCGGGCTGAAACAGCAGTATCATAACGATAACAATATCGCCGAATATATGGCTGAAAAGATAGCTTGCCGCTGACATATTAAGGCTGGAAACAATAAAATAAACCACACCCATAAACACAATGCCCTTAACAAGATGAAAGGCTCTTGTTTGTCTGACAAGCTTTATGCAATAATAAACAGCGAAAGCAACAAGAGCTATATCCACAATGTCATACCACTGAATTGACATTATCAGCTTCATTGTACCATCGACAATTTTATCAAAAAAATCTGTCATGTGTTTCCTCCGTTTTCAAGTTATAAAACCGTTTTCTTTCATATCTGTTTTATTTTATCACAAAATCTTTCCCAATGCAATTTTATTGAGATAAAATATTAAATTTTTTATATCTTTTTTCGTGTTAAAATAACCCGGACTCACTCTTATTACACCTGTTTTTTCAGTGC
>CAYWKY010000082.1:0-8163 GCA_964458915.1 uncultured Faecalibacterium sp. | reverse complement strand
AAGTAATTGTATCTCTGCATAATAATTTTCTGTTATAACAACACACGGTGTTAAATTTTTATCAAGGTGTTAAAAATGAAAGGAAGAAAATATTATGATTCACAACAAAGACAATTACCGTGTTCCGGCTGAAAATTATTTGGCTGACCCCACCGATGAAAGCTGTTATGAATATCTTCAAGCAGCTCACGCAAAAATTTCAGCTGAATATGGCGACTATACCGCTTTTATCACACCGGTAGGCCCTGTTGAAAGCGAAACTAAAATGTCACGCCTTTTTTCCGACATTGAAAAGATGGCTTCATTTATCTCATCAAAGGGTATTAAAAAGGGTGATGTTGTAACTGCCTTTTTACCCTCATGCGGTCACGCTTTTACTGTTTTCTATTCTCTTAGTAAGCTCGGTGTAATTTCAAACTTTGTTCACCCTATGACACCTCCTGCTCAGCTTCTCGAAATTATGAAGCACACAAACAGCAAGGGTATTTTTATGCTCGACCTTTTTGCAGGTGCATTTAAAAGTGTTATTGACGAACATATGACAATTATCTGCTCAACCTCGGATTTCTGTGACGGTGTCGCTTTACAGTACGCAAAGGGTAACGAAATGCAAAACGCTCATGTTCCCGAAAGCGAAAATGTAATACGCTATGGCGAAATTATGGCAATGGATTTGCCCCCGGTTGAAACAGTAGAGCATCTTGGCAAAACAGATGCAATTTATCTTCACGGCGGCGGTACAACAGGCAAGAGCAAAACAATTATCCACTCCGCTTATTCTTTCAACAACCTTGCAAGAAGCCTTTATATCTTAGATAATAACCATGTTTATACTCAAGACCATTCTTTGTGTACCTTGCCCTGCTTCCACGCTTTCGGTCTTGGCGGCGCAATGCACTACGCTATTTGTAACGCATATGGTCCAATTATGATTCCCAAATTAGATAATGTTCAGGCTAATGAGCTTATCAGAAAATATAAGGTAACAGAAATTCTCGCAGTACCAAAAATGTTTGAAAAGCTTGTTGACGCACCTAACTTTGAAAATGAGGGTATTAAAAATCTCAACCTGCTCTTTGCCGGTGGTGACGTTATTTCTAACGAATTTGTGGCTAAATTTAACGGTCTTATGGAGAAAAACGGCTCAAAGGCTAAAATTTGCCGTGGCTATGGCTTAACGGAAATGTGCGCCGTTTGTACCACTAACTCTGACTTCTATTTTAAATCCGACTCAACAGGTTATCCCCTTATGTGTGTAGAGCTTGAAATTTGGGATGACGATTGCAACGAAATGCCTCAGGGCGAAATCGGTGAAATTGTTTTCAGCGGTAAAACTATGATGAACGGCTATTTGCCCGACGATATGATTAAGGACAGCGGTATTTACACCGACAAAAACGGCAAAAAATGGGTCAGAACAGGCGATATGGGTTATCTCGACGAGGACGGCTTTGTTTACTTCTCAGGCCGTAAAAAGAGAATTATTATTATTGCCGGCTATAATATTTATCCTGCAACAATTGAAGAGCATATCTATAAGCTTGACTATGTAAATGAGGTTTGCGCTGTTCAAGGCTATAACGACGAGGGTAAACCCGATGTTAAGCTTTGTATTTCACTTAAAGACCCCAACGCTGACAAAGAAGAGGCAGCCGAAAAAATTCTCGCTTTCTGCAAAGAGAATATTGAGGGCTATGCTTGTCCGAGAAGAGTTGAATTCCATGATCTTTTGCCCAGAACAAAAATGGAAAAGCTGGATTTCATTAAGCTCAGCGATCCGGTACCCACAAAATAAAATGAATATTTAACCTAATAAAGAGGTTCTTTCGCCTAAACAGCAGGAAGGACCTCTTTAATTTAGTTTGCGGTGGATTTCCTAACAGTGAGTCCCTGCTTTAAGGCAAGCGGGCAAAAAAGGCGGGTGATGGCACTGACGAATACCGTAAGTGGGTGGAAGGGGGGCGGCTCCACCAAAATCGCTGCGCGATTTTGTGCGGTGCGTGGCACCGCACACGCCACCGAAGGTGGCTGTGGAGCCGCAGCCCACTGCTTGCTCAATCTCACCTAATTAGCTTTCACTCCCTTCTTCCACCCTTAGCTCAGCTGAAAGCTTCATCTGAATATAATCATAGCCACAATCCCTAAAGCCGCACCGCATAAAAGGCTGAGGGTCATTTTCAAAATTTGAGTCAATGGACTCGCCTTAATTTTTGTCGGTGGCGGTACAGGAGTAGCCCCTGCAATAAGAGAAGCTCGCTCTCTGATTTTACCCTCACTGATTCCCGCATATTCCGGGCGCACGAAAAATATAATTCGCTCAAAATAATCGCAGCCTGTTTCTCTGACCTCAACCACTTGTCTGTTAACACCTTTTATCATAATAAGTTATTCATCCCTTCATTTTTTCTGAATATAGTTTTGCATAAAGTGACATAAAATATTCTCTTTCACTTTCTCTTAAAAAGGGAAATATAACGTAGTGGTAAACGAAAAATACACAAATTATTTTATTATTTTTGTGTATATTCACATGGTGTAGTTTTCCACTTTTTCCACATGGTTTTTAACATTCATTTGTTAAAAACTGTTGAAAAGGGTGTGGAAAAAGTGGATAACTTCCCTATTTTTAAGGATTTTCCCTGTTAAAAACCTGTTTAATGTGCAAAAGTGGAGATGTTGAAAAGTGGTTATATGACTGTTGAAACTCAATTTTTTATGTAAAATTATTATCTTTACTTTTGTTAAATTTTACTTTCCTCACTATTTATCATAATGGTATAAAATTACAAAAGGTAAGTTTTACTAAATGAAAGATTTAAAATGTTGCTATAATTTATCTTTTGTGTTATACTCAATAAGTTAATGCCAAAAATTTTATAATAGGAAGTGATAATATGATAAGCACAAATAATGTTAGTCTGCAATATGGCGGCAGAGAGCTTTTTAAAAGCGTATCAATCAATTTTACAAAAGGCAATTGCTATGGCCTTATCGGTGCAAACGGTGCAGGTAAAAGTACCTTTCTTAAAATACTTTCAGGTGAAATAGAGCCTAATAAAGGTTATGTAACAATAACTCCCGGTGAAAGATTATCTGTTTTAAAGCAGGATCACTTTGCTTATGACGAATATGATGTTATAAGAACAGTGCTTATGGGCAACGAAAAGCTCATAGAGATAATGGACGAAAAGGAAAAGCTTTATTCTAAAGAGGAGTTCACAGAGGAAGACGGTATCAGAATTAGTGAGCTTGAAGAGGAATTTGCCGAAATGGACGGCTGGAGCGCAGAAAGTGATGCGGAAATTCTTCTTAACGCTTTAGGTATTCACAACGAGTTCCACTATATGCTTATGAAAGAGCTGACCGGTGAGCAAAAGGTTAAGGTACTTTTAGCTCAGGCACTTTTTGGAAACCCGGATATTCTTCTTCTTGACGAGCCGACTAACCACCTTGATGTTGCGGCAATAAACTGGCTTGAGGAATTTCTTTTGAATTTTGAGAATACTGTTATTGTAGTAAGCCATGACAGACACTTTCTTAACAAGGTCTGCACCCATATAGCAGACTGTGACTTCGGCAAAATCACAATGTATGTGGGCAACTACGATTTCTGGTATGAATATACTCAAATGGCTCAGCGTCAAATGAGAGAGCAAAACAAAAAGACTGAGGCTAAAATGAAAGAGCTTCAGGAATTTATCGCTCGATTCAGCGCCAACGCCTCAAAATCAAAGCAGGCAACAAGCCGTAAGAAGCTTTTAGACAATTTAGTTTTAGAGGATATGCCTGTTTCTTCAAGACGTTTCCCCTTCGTTGAGTTTAAGCCCGACAGAGATATAGGTAACGATATGCTTATGGTTGAGGGCCTTAGCAAAACAATCGGTGACAGAAAGGTGCTTGACAATGTAACTTTCACCATAAGACCAAATGAAAAGGTTGCCTTTGTTGGTACTGATGCCGTAGCAAAAACCACCTTCTTTAAGATAATTACAGGCGAAATTGAGCCTGATGAGGGTACTTTTAAATGGGGTGTTACAACTTCACAGTCCTATTTCCCCAGCGACAATTCAGAATTTTTTGACGATGTTGAAGATAGCCTTATTGACTGGGTGAGAAGATATTCCGATTTACAGTTTGAAAGCGATGTCAGAGGCTGGCTTGGCAGACTTATGTTCTCAGGTGAAGAGGCAACTAAAAAAGCAAAGGTACTCTCCGGTGGCGAAAGAGTACGCTGTATGCTGTGTAAAATGATGCTCAGCGGGGCTAATGTTCTTATTCTTGACGAGCCAACCAACCACCTTGACCTTGAGTCTATTACCGCCCTTAACAATGCCCTTATTAAATTTAAAGGTGCGTTGCTTTTCACTTCTCACGACCACCAGTTTGTTCAGTCAATTGCCGACAGAATTATTGAGTTTAGACCCGACGGTGTCTACGACAGAAAGGAAACCTACGACGAGTTCCTTGAAAATAACGAGCTTCTTATAACAAAATAACACAGGAGGAATCACAATGATATATGTAATAGGCGATATACACGGCATGAAGGATAAATATGATGAAATGCTTATGAAAATTTCACCTAAGGACACAGATGCAGTTTTTATTTTAGGTGATGTTATTGATATAGGCGAAGATTCTATTGCCATTTTAAAGGATATGATGTATCGAGCTAATATTTATCCCGTACTCGGTGAGCATGAGTATATGGCTAAGAAAGTGCTTCCCCTTATAGCTGATTTTTCAAATATCGACGAAGCAAAAGAAAAACTCACAGGCGAAGATAAAGAGCTTTTTGACAAGTACCTTGCCATGAAAAGCGAAAAGACCATAATGGACTTTTTAGCTCTCAACGAGGAAGACAAAGAGAGCATAATCGACTATTTAGGTGAGTTCCAAAGCTATGAAGAGGTTGAAGCAGGCGGCAAAACCTTTGTTCTCACTCATGCAGGTATCGACGGCTTTGAAATAGATAAAGACCTTGAGGATTACGATGAAAAGGCTTTTGTTTTCGCTAAAACAGACTACACAAAGCCACGCTTTAAAAATAAATATCTCATTACAGGTCACACACCGACAGTTGCCATAAATCAAAAGCTTATGGGCAAGGTTTATTCCAAAAATGGACATATAGCCATTGATTGCGGAGCAGTTTACGGCGGAAAATTAGCAGGCATATGCCTTGATAAATTGAAACTGTTTTATGTGTAAAAATGACGGGTAATAGGTACTTTTGAGGTAACAGGGGACAGGTACATTTTGTGTTCTGCAACACAAAATGTACCTGTCCCCTGTGGTCTCTTATTCCGGGCTATTTATTTCTCCTAACACTTATAAAAAAATCCTCTAAGATTTTTTTACATTCACTTTCCATATATCCGCCTATAATTCCCGGTCGATGGTTGTAGCCGAAATCGCATAAATTTGTCATAGTACCCATAGACCCTGCCTTGTCGTCATATGCGCCGAAAACAACCTTGTCTATTCGTGAGTTGATTATTCCCCCGGTACACATAGGACATGGCTCAAGAGTCACATATAATGTGCAGCCCTCTAATCTCCATCTGCCTAAAGCTTGGCACGCTTTTTCTATAACTTCAAGCTCTGCGTGAAGCAGGGCATTTTGTTTTTCCTCTCGTTTGTTATAGCCTTTAGCGATAATTTCACCTTTATAAACTATAACTGCGCCAACGGGTACCTCACCATTTTTAAAGGCTTTTTCGGCTTGCTTTAAAGCCTCGGCCATAAATATAGAATCTGCCATACTATTTAACCTATCTCAACATAAAATGAAGTTATATAAATCATATACGCAAATGTTATAATCATAGTGGGATTTAAAATGAAAGCCTTGCACTTTTCGCCTAAAGTTAATTGGCAACAGGGATTTTTAAGGTTCTTCTCTCTTGTCATAACAAAGAAAAGGAAAAAGGCTAAGGTTCCAACCATTATTAAAGCGTAAATTATAAATATAGATAATATATTCGCTGCTCTTTCTGGAATTTGCTCCGACATATAAGATATAACAACAGACACACCGTTGTTTATTGCGTGAATAAATATACCTGTCCACATAGTGCCGGTTTTAATTGTGAGATAGCCTATTATAAGACCTGACACAAAGGCAAAGGGAGCTTGAATAAGATTTCCGTGCATAACGGCAAAGAGTAAAGCCGACATAATAATGGCAAATTTATCTCCATAGGCTCTAAGGTTGCCCATAACATAGCCACGAAGACATATTTCCTCTGTCATTGCCGCACACACAACAATTCTTATTGTGGTTATTAAAAATCCGCTTATACCTGTGGGGAAAGACAGCTCAGGTGAAGTCAGCTTTACACCTAAGACTTCAAGGATAATTGTTAAATATGAGGTAGCAACGCTTGCCATCATGCAAAGACCTGAGCCTGCAACAACACCTAAAATAAATTCACCCTTACTTTTCGGTGCGTATAATTTTAAAGGCTCTTGTACCTTAGAAGTTTTGCACATCCACTTAGAGAAAATGTGGAAAGGCAAAAGCATTGACACAATAACTAAAACAGTGTCAACAGCGCTTTGAAATATTGTGTCGTTACTGTATTTATCTGTCAATTTAAAAGCAACAAGAAGTAAAGATAAAAGATTTTGAAGTAAAATATAGCTTATAAAAGCTCCACCGGTTAAAAGACCGATTTTTTTTATCTCTTTTTTCTTTTGCTCTTTAACAAGATAAAAATCATTTGCGCCGTTATTAAAATAATAATCCATAATAAAGCACTTCCTTATATAAAATAGGGCGGATAATATAATATCCGCCACAAAGGAATAAAACTTATTTTTTAGCTGTTGTTTGATTTTGGTCTACACCTTCGGTACTGGAGGGTATAAACAAAATTTTAAAGGTCATGAGCATAAGCTTTAAGTCCTCAACAACAGACTGATTTGCAATATACATCAGGTCCATTTGAACCTTGTCATAGGGCGGTGTGTTATATTTGCCATAAACCTGAGCGTAACCTGTAAGACCGGCTTTAACCTGTAATCTTAAAGCGAACTCGGGCATATCTTTTTCATATTGTTTGGCGATTTCAGGTCTTTCCGGTCTTGGGCCGACAAAAGACATATCACCTTTGAGAATATTGAAAAGCTGTGGCAGCTCGTCAAGACGAAGCTTTCTTATTACCTTGCCAACAGGTGTTATTCTGTCGTCGCTATCCTTTGCGAGTCTTGCAACGCCGTCCTTTTCCGCATTTTCAATCATGCTTCTAAACTTAATTATCTTAAACTCTTTGCCGTCTTTAGTCAATCTGGTTTGTTTATAAACTACCTTGCCGCCGTCATAAGCCTTAATTGCAATGGCAGTACCCAGCATAAAGGGCGAAGAAATAATAATAGCAATGAGTGAAAGGACAATATCAGCTGTTCTTTTAAGAAAGATGTAGATAAGACTTGCGTTAGACCTTTTACAGCGGTACACGGGTACATTCATCATTTGGATAGTTTTGCCGCCGCGCAAAATAGTGTCGGAAATTTTAGGCTTAACATAGCATGACTTACCCTTGGCAATACAATATTTCAACACTTCATTACGATAGTCTGAGGGTACGCCACAAACGAAAACCGCATCAACATCGTTGATTTTATCAAAAAAGTCCTCAAGGGTAATATTGTCATAATAAAAGGTTTTGATAACATTAAAGCGTTTTGTCATTCCTCTTATGCCTTTCATTGAGTCATAAGAGCCGATGTTGCCGAAAAGAACGATTGTGTTCTTAGGCTTATGAAGCTTGAAATACACATAGTCCGCAAGGAAGCACCAGGCAGCCGCAACAACGCTTGTGAAAACGAAGTTAGCTAAAAATGGCAAGGGTGACAGCAAGGTGTAGCTTAAAAGTGAGAATATAACATACTTTGCCGCCTCAACAAAGCCTAAAGATATAACCTGAGAGAAAATCAAGTCAAGTACGCTTGCCGTGCCAACCATAAAGCCGCCGTAAACTCTGACGAAAATCACATAAAGAACCGTAAATGAAATGGCGAGAAGATAGTTGCCGTATTCATAAAAGCTAAGCGGCAATTGTGGATTATATTGAGTTATCCAAACATGATAAACAGACAAAGCCACAAAGGCGGTAATAAGACACTTGAAAAGATATAAAATAAGCTTTTCTTTCATAT
>CAYWKY010000081.1:0-8192 GCA_964458915.1 uncultured Faecalibacterium sp. | reverse complement strand
CAGCATCGATAACGAACTTGCCGTCTCCTTCGCTGATTGCTTCAACGGGGCAGTCAGCTGCGCAAGCGCCGCATGATAAGCAGTTGTCGCCAATTACATATGCCATGATTTGTTTCCTCCTAACCATAGATTGTAGCTTAATTTTAACACATAAATAAAAAATATCAATACCTTTTTCGATGTTTTGTAGATTTTTATCAAATTTTTTTACAATAGAAAGACAAATATTTGCCATAAATCAAATATCACTCCTTTAGTGATGCATTGTTAGTTTTAGCTAACTTTGTACATTATTTTTTTAAACTTTAACTATTGTAAAAAGCGTTCTTTTATTGTATAATATTTGGGAGTATGAATAAATATGTGAGGAAAAATCGTGTTTGAGGATATAAATATTAATTCGGCAGTCAAAACCGGTCTGATAAATGCTGTGAGAGCGTCAAAGCTCTCTCACGCAATTATAATTGAGGGCGCAAGCGAAGATATTCGCACAAAAACAGCGAAAGCTTTAGCTATGGCTCTTCTTTGCAAGGGTGATAATAAGCCATGCGGAGAATGTAACGCCTGCATGAAGATTAAAAACTCATCACACCCGGATCTTCACATACTCACAAAAGATAAAAAAAGCTCTATGATAAAGGTCGATGCAGTCAGAGACATAAAAGCTAAGGCTACGGTACTTCCCAACGACGGCGATAAAAGCGTCTTCATTATAAATGAAGCCCAATTTATGAATGTTCAGGCACAAAATGCCTTGCTTAAAATTTTTGAGGAGCCGTCAAAATATGTTAGCTTTATTCTCACCTGCCCGTCAAAATCGTCGCTTCTTGAAACTATAACATCGAGAGCAACCTCATATTATCTCGGTGAGGAAACTATTGCTGTTGACGACGAGAAGACCGCTTTGGCAAAGAATAAAGCTAAGGAGCTTCTACAGTGCCTTGTCAGCGAAAATGAATTTAGCTTTATGCTCAAAACAGCCGACTTCAAAAAGGATAAGCTATTCTTTTGCGCTACACTTAAAGAGATGCTGGTTATCGCAAGAGATTCTCTTGTTCTCGCAAGTGGTGGCAGGGTACTAATAAGCGGAGAAGAAGAGACGGTTAAAAAACTTAAAAGTGCTTTCACGCAAAAAAAGCTCCTTGAGATTTACGACAATCTCAACAAAATAACGCAAAACACCGAAAATGCGGCTAACTTTAATTTAAGCCTCACAAGGCTCAGCGCCGCACTTTACGCTATAAAACAGAAAGGATAACACACTATGGCAGAGGTTATATCAGTCAGATTTAAGGAAGTGGGCAAAAATTATTATTTTGACCCTCAGAATAAACAGTATAAAAGCGGCGACAATGTTATTGTTGAAACTGCAAGAGGTCTTGAATTTGGTGAGGTTTCAATCGGCAACAGAGAAATTCCCGACGAGGAGATAACCGCACCTTTAAAAAATGTCATTCGCAGCGCTACACAGAAGGATTTAGATGTTGTTGAAGAAAATAAAAAGAAAGAAAAAGAAGCTTTCGACATCTGCCACAAGAAAATTGCCGAGCATAATCTTCTCATGAAGCTTGTAGATGTTGAATACACCTTCGACAGAAGCAAAATTCTCTTTTATTTCACAGCTGACGGCCGAGTAGATTTCAGAGAGCTTGTTAAAGATTTAGCAAGTATCTTTCACACAAGAATTGAGCTTCGTCAAATCGGTGTCAGAGACGAGAGCAAAAAAGTCGGCGGTCTTGGCATATGCGGCAGACCTTTTTGTTGCAGCACTTTCCTTGGCTCATTCCAACCTGTTTCAATTAAAATGGCAAAGGAACAAAGCCTTTTCCTGAGTACCACTAAAATCAGCGGCACCTGTGGCAGACTTATGTGTTGCCTAAAGTATGAACAGGATTCTTATGAGCATCTGCTCAAGGTTACACCTAAAAACGGAGCAATCGTTGACACAGCAGAGGGCAGAGGCACTGTTGTCAACTTCAATTTGCTTACAGGTATGCTTAAGGTTTCCCTTGACAAGCGACCTGAAGCTGCCCCTATTGATGTTCACCGCAAGGAAGTCAAGCTCATTAAAGACCACCAAATTAAGCTTGACAAAAAAGAGCTGGAAGAATTAAAGTCAATGGAATAAAACTTTTGGCATAAATTTAAAAATTAGGGGTTATAAATAATCCCTGATTTTTAATTTTCCCCTTGACCGAATGGACATTATATTTTATAATATAACCATATTATTTGAACTGCTATGTATATAGAAACCGAAGGAAAGGAAAATCACAAATGGAAAATGTATTCTCAGGTGAGATTTTAAATATCACGCCCTTTAAAAAGGGTTTTGTTTTTGCCACAAAAAGCGTTGCCCCTGACGGCAGATTAAAGGCAAATTTTTACGGCTACGATGCCATTAACGACAAATTCACTCATATTAAAAAATCTGTTTATCTTAAAATTAAGTTCGGCTATGAGTACGAAGAAATTGCCCAACAGCTTGGCGATTATGTTTCTTGCGATGTTGGTGTGCTTAACGATAACAGAATAATGGCTATATTCCCCAGTGGCGAATATAATATTTTCAACACAGACGGCTCACTCAACGTCTCCTCCCTTTTAACATATCACGGCGCACCTGTTTGCGACATTGCCGTTGACGGCGCTTATGTTTGGTGTGCGGTACCCGGAGAGAATGCAATTATTAAGTACTCTCCTCGTGAGGGAAGAATACTCCTTCGTGTCGGCGGCGGTGATGCAACAGCCTTTGAAAGTCCTTGCGCTGTTACTCTTAACGGCAGTACCCTTTATATATGCAATCAAAACTCGAAAAAAATCAGAACCCTTAACATTCAAACAAACTCAGTTAGAGACTATCGTGTCTTTAACGAAAAGGTTTATAAATATATCAATGTTATGGGCAGAGAATTTGTTTGGCTGAAATCCGGTCTTTACATTCTCGACTAATATGGTTTATAAAAAAAGCAGGTCGCTGTATAATTTGCGACCTGCTGATTCTTTTGGTTTATGTTTTATTCCTCAACCTTAAAGCCTTTTTTAATAAGAAAAACAAGAGGAACGAAAATGAGCAATGCGATTATTGCGCCGTAAAGGAACATACTTGATGACGGTACAATAGTTTCAACACCGTATTCATTTTTATAGGTAACATTTGAGTTTCTGCAAGCTATATCGCCAACAAAAGGACCAATGACCATAGGAATAAGCACATAGAAAATCATTCTTATGCCTTGGAAAAGTCCTGCCTTACCGGAGGGAATAAAATCACGAATAGATGCGTTAAGCTGAATTGAAAGCACGATATAGCCTATGAATGTTGGTGCAATACCTATAATCATACCAACTATGCCGGTACCTGTTGACAAAATAAATAGACCTATTGCCATACAAGCTGCCGCCGGGATATAAGCATATGCCTTATTTTTATTAGCTAACTTAAGAAGAACAATAGTACCGACGACGAGAACAGCAACCGATATAACAGCCGGAATAATCACACCTACCGACAAGTAATTTACGCCCTCATTATTGGGCAAGACAACATATTGCAAATAGACAAAAAGGTAAGGGAAGAAAACCTGAAAGGCCGTACCGAAAATGCCCATAGCAACAAGTGTGAGATAAAGACGTGAGTTCTCTTTAATAACCGACGGTCTGAAGCCATAGAAAAGGTCGCTCCAATAGCTTGTTTTCTTTTCCTCGGAAATGTTTTTGACCTGAGGGTCTTGCAAAAGGAAAAGACCGATGAAGCCACAAATAGCTACTATTACACCAAGACCTATAAAGAAGGTTCTATAGGAAATTGCGCCTGACTGTGCGAAGGTACCAACGCCCATAACAACACCCATTGCAATAAAGCTGATAAAGGTGAAGGCTGTTTCAACCTTTGGTCTTGTGTAAGTGTTCGTCACTTCAGTTACCCAAGCGTTAAAAACAGAGTCGTTACTCGTTGAGCCCATAAATGTCATAACCATATCCATAATTATAACTGCCCAAACGGTAAAGGTAAGTATTCTTGCGCTGTCGCTAAGACCGAAGACAGAAGCTACTGTGTCTCTCGAAATAAATCCGAAAAGTGCGGTTATGATACCCCAAGCTATGTAACCGACAGAAATGAAAATCTTACGTTTTCTGATTTTGTCGCTTAATGTTCCCATAATAAATGTGGTTAGCACTGCCACAACAGCTGAAAGAGCAACCATGCGGCTTATAGCCGTTGTTGGTGCCATTGTGCCTGCCATAGCCTCAGCTGAAGCGCCTTGATAAACTGAGTTGTAAAGGAATGTGTTGAAGTACATATTTTCAACATTCCAGGCGACTGCGCCTATGAAGTTGAAAAGCAGAATGTTCACCCACAAACGCTTTGAGAGCTTGTTTTCCATATTTAATCTCCTTTTAATAAAAAATACTGCTCCACTATTATAGCAGAGCAGACGAAAAAATCAAATACTATTGAGATATTTTTCTAATTTTTTGTTTTTAATTGCTTTAACTAACAATAATCCAACGCTAAAGCAAACGCACAATTCACCTAAAGCAACAACTCCGCCTTGAATGAGAAAGCTCAAAAAGTTAAATGGCCCATCAATGAAAAAAATCTCAATCTCAGCGCCGACAATAACTCCGTTGAAAATCGCCGGCATAAGAGCTGAAACAACAGGCAAGCCTTTTATGCAAAGCTTTCTCGTCTTATAAATGGAAATTGCTGCCAGCAAAGAGGCTAAAGTACCCATTATCATATCAATAGGCAAAGCACCCATAGAAACGACATTAGCTAAAAGGCAGCCTACAGTTAAACCGGGAATTGCGTAAGGCGTGAAAACGCAAAGCATTGTAAGAGCTTCACTCAGGCGAAACTGTACAGCCATTGAGGTTGTACCGGGCAAAAGCGCTTCTTGAGCATAGGTCAATGAAACATAAAGTGCAGCGATAACAGCACCGATGACCATGCCGTAGATTTTTTTTTGATTATTCATTTTTAGTCTCCTTTAGTTTTGATTTAAAACAATAATCACCTTATTGTTTTGGTCAGGAAGGTTTCGAACTGACCGTTTGTAAAACAAGGAGATTATACTACAAATCAAATCTAAATTCAAGAACTAAAAACTAAGTAATCACAATTTATCTATGACATCTGCTACATTTTGAGCGCAGCTATAGCAAAGCTTTTCGTCTTCAGCCTCAACCATAACTCTTATCACCGGCTCAGTACCCGACGCGCGAAGAAGTATTCTGCCTTTGTCCCCTAACAGCGACTCGGCTTTTTTCATTTCTAAAGCCACTTTTTCGTTTTGCAAAACTGCTTTTTTGTCGGTAACTTTTACATTTATAAGTCGCTGAGGATAGGTTTTCATTTCACCGGCAAGATCACTTAATTTTCGTTTGCTCGAAAGCATGATTTCCATTATTTTTAAGCTCGTAAGTATTCCATCGCCTGTTGTGGCATATTTGGAATAGATTATATGCCCTGACTGCTCACCGCCTAATTTAAAGCCGCTTTTTTTGATTTCTTCATAAACGAATCTGTCTCCGACATCGGTTTTTGTGTGTCTTATGCCAAGCTTTTCAAGTGACTTATAAAGCCCCATATTGGACATAACCGTTGTCACAACTGTGTTGCCGCTTAAAATGCCTTTCTCCTTCATATATTTTGCCGATATATAAAGAATTTTATCGCCGTCAACAACATTACCTTTTTCGTCAACACAAAGGCATCTGTCTGCGTCACCGTCATAAGCGAAGCCTACATCAAGGCGTTTAGCTTTAACAAAATCCTTAATTTCTTCCATATAGGTTGAACCTATCATATAGTTAATGTTGGTACCGTTTGGCTGTGCGCCTATCATAAAAACGCTTGCGCCCAAAGCTTCAAAGACACATTTTGCAATATTCCACGCACTGCCGTTGGCACAGTCAAGACCTATTCGCATTCCTTTAAAGGAATACATTCCAAGAGAAATAAGATAGCCTATATATCGGTTTCTCCCGGAAACATAGTCAACAGTTTTGGCTATTTTATCACGCACGGCAAAGGGCGGTGTTTGACTTTTTCCGTCAAGATAAGCCTCAATTTTTTCTATCAGCTCCTCCCCCATTTTTTCACCTTGTGAGTTTATAAGCTTAATTCCGTTGTCACAATAGGGATTATGGCTGGCAGAAATCATAATTCCGCAGTCAAAGTCATCAGTTTTTGTTATATAGGCAACACAGGGAGTTGTTGTGACATGTAAAAGATAACAGTCGCAACCCGACGATGTTAAACCTCCTGCAAGGCAATATTCTAGCATATAGCTTGAACGACGAGTGTCCTTACCAATAACAACTCTGGGCGGAAATCTATCGGAATTCTTCTCATGCTCTTCTTTAAAGTACCAACCTAAAAATCTGCCGATTTTATAGGCATGGTCTGCTGTAAGATCAATATTTGCTTCGCCTCTGAACCCATCGGTACCAAAATATTTTGCCATAATATCAGACCTTTCTCACTATAGTGTTTTTATCTTTAACTATGCAGTCATTATCGGTACTGCCCCTAAAACGCACAAGAGGATAAATCGTTGTGTTTTTTCCTATAACACTGCCCGGACATAAAACGCTGCCACAGCCAACCTCAGAATAATCACCAACAATTGCGCCGAACTTTTTCATTTCGGTGCATATTTTATTTTCGCCTATATTCACACAAACCTTGCTCTTATCACTTTTCACATTCGATATAATAGCACCTGCACCTAAATGCGCTTTATATCCCAAAATGCTGTCACCGATATAGTTATAATGGGGTACTTGTACACCGTCGAAAATTATGGAATTTTTAATTTCTGTGGAGTTGCCTATAACACAGTTTTCGCCTATTAGAGCTGAACCTCTGATAAATGCCGCATGGCGCACCTCGCTGCCCTGCCCTATAATACATGGCCCTTTAACGAAGGCTGTGGGATAAATCAAAGTGTTTTTGTGTATCCACACATTGCTGCCATATTGGTCATATTCATCCTTGTTGAGGCTTTCGCCCAAGGCTCTAATATACTCACCCAAATCTTTTAAAGCCAGCCATGGCTCAGGAAAGGACAAGAGATAATCTTTACTTTTAGTATGTTCAAGAGAACAATATAAATTTATATCCGTTTAAATCACCTCGCAAAAAAATAAAAGCCACGCTTTCAAACCGTGTGCTATTTAAACATCACAGTGAAAGCGTAGCTAATTTCACTAATTTTTACTTCATTTACATTTTTCTATAGTCGGCAAGGTTTTCATTGCCACATTTTCCGGAGCATACTCCATCATCATATGACCGCCTTCGGCAAATTCATAGGTATAAAAGTCTGTAGGTGCATTGTCGAGAATTGCCTGAAGGTTAGACTTCATAGCAACCATATCGTTTTTCGCTGTTATAACTGTGCAGGGAATTTTCAACTCGGACAGCTTATTTAAGTCACTGCCTTTTGCGTGAGATGACATTATGGTTATTCCGGCACCGGTTCCACTAAGGGAGAGTGGATCGGATATTATAGATAAATCATAGCTTTCGGCATATTCGGTACTGCTAAAGCTCATTGCAACAAGAAGCTTAACTGCTACAGGTACTTTAAGAGCAGTTTTCAAAATCACATCATATATTTTTTGCATAAGACATGAGGCGCTGATTTTAGCCATGATTCCCGTCATTTCAGTTGATGTCTGGGGTGCGAAAAGCACAAGGCCCGTAACCAATTCCGAATAATCACAAGCTAAGTTTATGGCGATTCCACCACCCATGGAATGACCGCCAACTATCCAAGTACCGCCCAAATGAGCCATAAGAGCATGGATAACCTCTTCTCTTGAAAGAAAGTTAGTGTCTGTTGTTTCTCTCGATGAGTAGCCAAAATTCGGCACATCAACTGTCACAACATCATATCCTGCCTTTTGGTACTCTGAGGCAATGCCGTCAAGAGAGGCTGTTGACAGACAAAAACCGTGAATCAAAAGTATTCTGTTTTTATCCTCACTGCTGTCATAAACTCTATAGTGGAGAGTGTAGTCACCGCACTTGAAAAAACAGCTGTTGTCAAAAGGCTTCTGTTCAGCCGCAGCATAGCTTGTTAAAGACAAGCTGAAAATTAAAGCAAGACTTATTACTAAAGCCATAAGCTTCTTCATAGAAATATCCTCCTTATAATATTATTACATTCATTTATAAT
>CAYWKY010000080.1:0-8312 GCA_964458915.1 uncultured Faecalibacterium sp. | reverse complement strand
CATCTGTCGGGGTGAATTTTTTAGGCGGCATATTTCTTTCCCTCGCTGTCTCACTGTAGCGCGTACCAAAACCAAAAGCACCGGGCATTAAACCCAGTGCTTTACTTTTTATAAATCATCTTTTACGCTGCTTCGCCATCATGAACAGCAAATGCCTTCTCGTCTTCCTTAGAAATGTTATATATAAATTGCATTGCAAGGAAAGCAACAAGTGAACCTACAGCAAGTACAACGAAATAGAGAGTTTTAACCTTACCGCCAAAGTCCGGTGTCTGAACTGCATTTTCGCCCTCAACAAAGCCAATAGCTATAAGGCCCCATGAAACTACAGCCTGACCTACACCTTGTGAAAGCTTGCGGAAGAAGGAGTAAAGAGCGTAAAGCGAGCCTTCTTCGCTCTTGCCTGTCTTGCGATAGCTGACCTCGATGCAGTCGGCTACAATTGCCCAAACCGAAATCTGGAATGCTGCATTACCAAGGTTAAGACCCATAAGGCAAACTATATAGATAATAATACCTGTCATATCAGCGCTGATCGGTACAAAAAGAGATATAATACCTGCAATAGTACCAATAAGCATTGTTGAAACGATTACTTTCTTCTTGCCATATTTTGCTGTGAGCTTACCAACTAAGAACATGAAAATAATCATCGGTGCATATGAACCAATCATTGCAAGACCGGACACAGCTGTGTTCTTGAAATAATATTGGAAAACCATGTTGTTAAGGGACATAGTTGAGTTGAAAAGTGCAACAGAAGCTACAGTTGCAACAGTTGCACCAACCATTGCTCTGTTTGTGAAGAATGACTTAAAGGCTGAGAAAAATGCCTTCATGCCTGTTACATTCTTCCCTGTGTCGTCACGCTGAACTCTCTCTTTAACAAGCTTTGTTGTACCCCAAAGAGTTACGAAAGCTATGATTGAAAGCACAAGTGCAACAGGAAGTAAGGTTTCGACCTTAAGCACATTGTCAACAGTACCGGTAACAGGATTTTCAACCTTGTTGTAAACGATAGGAGGAAGCACTGCCATAATAACAATTGCAGGAAGCGCTGCACCAATTGAACGGAAGGTTGAAAGAGCTGTTCTCTCATTTGGCTTGTCTGTAATTACACTGTGAAGTGAGCCATAAGGTACATTTACCATTGTGTAAGCTATTGACCACAGACAATAAGTGAGAAGACACCAAGCATATTTGCCCAAATAGCTAAAATCCTTAACAGGAGCAAATATCATAACATTAAACACAACTAATGTCAGACCGCCTATAATTATCCAAGGCATATACTTGCTCTTTTTACCGATTCTCTTTGTGTCAACAAGGTTGCCGATAACAACGTCGTTAACAGCATCAAATGCTTTTGAAATAAGAATGATTACCGCATAATCTTCAGCTTTAATACCGATATACTGTAAATAGAAAAGCTGCATAAAGGTGGATACAAGCTGAAATGAAAAGCCGCAGCCCATATCACCCATGGCATAGCCTAATTTATCTTGCCAGCCAAAAGGTCTTACGCTATTAGTTTTGGTCATTGTTTTATTCTCCTTAAAATTTATTGTTTTCTTAGTTTATCTCTGTACTCTGCCGCTTGCGTCGCCGCCTGCAAGCTTTTCAACCTCAGCCACTGTCACACGGTTATAGTCGCCCTCAATTGAATGCTTAAGAGCTGAAGCTGCAACTGCAAACTCAACTGCCTGCTGTGTATCTTTGCCGCTGAGAAGTGAATAAATAAGGCCACCGCCGAAGCTGTCACCGCCACCTACACGGTCAACAATGTGAAGGTGATATTCTTTTGAGAAGCAGTAGTTTTCTCCGTCGTAAAGCATTGCTGCCCAGTCGTTATCGCTTGCGGAAATTGATGAACGAAGTGTAATTGCAACCTTTTCAAAGTTAAATTTGTCCATAAGCTGCTTTGCAACACTCTTATAGCCTTCTTTATTGAGCTTACCGCCATAAATATCTGTGTTTTCAGCTTCAATACCGAATACGTCCTTTGCATCTTCTTCGTTTGAAATGCAAACATCAACATATTCACAAAGCTTTGTCATAGCTTCTCTTGCTTGCTCTCTTGTCCAAAGCTTTCCTCTGTAGTTAAGGTCACATGAGATTTTCACACCCTTAGCCTTTGCAGCCTTACAAGCATCAAGACAAATTTCAACAAGGTTTTCACCGAGAGCCGGTGTGATACCTGTGAAGTGGAACCAATCAGCACCCTCAAAAATCTTATCCCAATCAAAATCATCTCTTGATGCGAGCTGAATAGCTGAATAAGCTCTGTCATAAATGCAAACTGAACCTCTTTGTGATGCACCCTTTTCAAGATAGTAGATACCTACTCTGTCGCCACCTCTTACGATGTCCTTTGTGTCAACACCAAGAGCACGAAGTGAATTTACAGCGCCTTGACCTATTGCGTGTGCCGGAAGCTTTGTTACATATGAAGCGTCCATGCCGTAGTTTGCGAGTGAAACTGCCACATTTGCCTCACCGCCGCCGAAGGTTGCCTGCATTGTATCGTTTTGGAAGAAACGAAGGTATCCCTCAGGAGCGAGTCTTAACATAATTTCACCGAATGTTACAATTCTCTTTGCCATTGTTATTACCTCACAAAAATAATTTTATTTTGTTTCAATGCAGATTTCAAAGCCTGCAATTGTGTTTTTGAGTCCGAAACAAGTTACATCGCCCTTTTTGTCGTACCAAATATCCGGGTCGATTTCTGCACCCATTCTCTTAAGATAAGCCATTGCTCTGTTACCGTTAAGAGTATTGATAATAATACAGCCCTTTGCTCCGCTTTCGTCCTTAGCGAAAGTAATATCACCGGCTGACACACCACACTCTGACTCTTTATACTCGAAGCCGAAAAGACTGCAAAGAGTTTTCGCTTCGCTCTTTGCGCTCTCATCATAAATGACGACACCGCCGAGCTTAAAGCCGAGCATTGTTTTAACTGCTTGCTTACATTTATTTTCAATTTCTTCCCACTTGCCCTCGGCAATATCTGCGCTTGTTGCAAGCCAAGTGCCACCACAAGCGATAATGCGATCAAATGAAAGATAATCGTTAAGGTTGCCGGCATTTACACCACCTGTGGGCATCCATTTAGCAGCCTGATAAGGTCCTGCAAGAGCCTTGAGTTTTTTAACGCCGCCGTTAGCTTCAGCGGGGAAGAACTTAATATTATTAAGACCCATGCTCATTGCCTGCTCCATTTCGCCGGGAGTAGCTGCACCGGGCATCATAGGAATACCAAGTGATTTAATATAAGCTATCATTTCAGGATTGAAGCCGGGAGTAACAATAAACTTTGCTCCTGCGGCAACAGCTCTGTCTGCCTGCTCCTTTGTTAAAACTGTACCTGCACCGACAAGAACATCAGGACATTCTTTTGTAATTCTTCTGATTGATTCCTCAGCTGCAGCCGTTCTGAATGTGATCTCTGCTGCAGGAAGACCACCCTTAGAAAGTGCCTTAGCAAGAGGTACTGCCTTATCAGCATCATCAATTGCCACAACAGGAATAATACCTAACTCATAAATTGTCTTAAACATATCCATTTCAAATCATCTCCTGAAAATTATTACACACCACTATATGATGAGAAGCCGCCGTCAACGGGAAGCACAACACCTGTAATAAAACCGGCTGCATCGTTGTTGATAAGGAAAAGAAGAGCGCCGTCAAGCTCCTCAGGCTGACCGAAGCGACCCATGGGAGTTGCAGAAAGAATTTTATCTGTTCTGGGTGTTGGTGAACCGTCTTCATTCCACAGTAATGCTGCATTCTGCTTTGTTGAGAAGAAGCCGGGAGCGATAGCGTTAACTCTGATACCCTCTTTTGAGAAGTGTACAGCAAGCCATTTTGTGAAGTTTGATACAGCAGCCTTAGCACCGGAATAAGCCGGAATTTTTGTAAGAGGTGTAAAAGCATTCATTGAAGAAATGTTAATAATGTTACAGCCTTGTCTGCCAAGCATCTGCTTTGCAAATGCCTGAGTGGGAATCAGTGTGCCAAGTATATTAAGGTTAAACACAAAAGATACACCGTCTGAATCCAGATTAAAGAAGTTTTTGCACTCCTCGTCAATATCACCGCTGAAATAATATTCCTTATCTGTTGTCGCTCTTGCGTTGTTGCCACCTGCACCATTGAGAAGAATGTCGCACAGACCTAAGTCCTCCTCAACTGCTTTTGCAACTGCGTTACAGCTTTCTTTGCTTAAAACATCACACTTATAAGCTTTGGCAATTCCACCCTCAGCTATAATCTCATCAGCAAAAGACTTTGCAGCATCTTCGTTAATGTCTAAAAGCGCAACCTTTGCGCCTGCCGCAGCCAGAGTCTTTGCAAAGCTTGAGCAAAGCACACCACCTGCGCCTGTTACAACGGCAACCTTACCACTAAGGTCGGTACCGAAAACATTTTTGTTCATAATTATACTTCCTCCTTTATTTATTAGCTTTTTCGCAAGCTTCAAACAAACCGTTTATATATGTGGCACCAAGTGCTCTGTCAAAAAGACCGTAGCCCGGTCTTCCAGTTTCGCCCCAAATCATTCTGCCATGGTCGGGTCGTACATAGCCGTCAAAGCCTGTTTCAACGAGAGCCTTAACAACCTCATACATATCAATACTTCCGCACTTTGAAAGGTGACCGCTTTCCTCAAAGGAGCCATCCTCCATAACAAGGACATTACGAATGTGCATAAATGCAATTCTGTCCATTGCGCTGTATTTTCTGACCATTTTAGGAATATCGTTAAATTTTGCACAGCCAAGCGAGCCGGTGCAAAGGCAAAGTGAGTTAGCCGGTGAATCAACAATTTTAAGGAAACGGTCAAGGTTTTCCTCATTTGTTATAATTCTCGGCAAGCCGAAAATGGGATATGGAGGATCATCGGGGTGAATAGCCATTCTGACTCCACATTCCTCTGCCACCGGGATAACCTTTTTAAGGAACTTCTCAAGATTTTCCCAAAGACCTGCTTCACCGATTTCAGCATATTTCTTGAAAAGCTCTTTGATTTCGTCTTTTGTGTAGCTTGCATCCCAACCCGGCAGGTCAATATCATCTGTCAACGGGTCAAGACCTTGCATTTGCTCCCAGTACATAACAAGACTTGTTGAGCCGTCGGGAGCTTCTTTATCAAGCTGAGTTCTTGTCCAGTCAAAAACAGGCATAAAATTATATGTTACACACTTAACGCCATATTTTGCACAACGACGAATGTTTTCGCAATAAACCTCAATAAGCTCATCAGCCTTTTCAGTACCGAGCTTAATATCCTCAGGAACAGGAATTGATTCAACAACATCGAAAACAAGACCGTTCTTTTCGCACTCGTCTTTAACCTTTTTAATACTTTCCTCAGGCCAAACTTGACCGGGTTTTACATCGTACACTGCCGAAACAACTGAGTGCATATTAGGAATTTGACTGATATAGCGAAGGCTTACCGGGTCATCCTGACCGTACCATCTAAATGACATTTTCATTTTATTATACCTCCAAAGAGAAAAATCTTTTTGCGTTGTAGAAGGATATGTCTTCCACTAATTTTGACAGGGCTTTCATATCATTCGGGTACTCCCCTGCCTCGACCCACTGACCGATAAGCTGACAAAGTATGCGGCGGAAATATTCATGCCTTGTGTAGCTTAAAAAGCTTCTTGAATCTGTAAGCATACCGACAAAATTACCTAAAAGGCCAAGAGAAGCAAGACTAATCATCTGCTCACGCATACCGTTTTTAGTGTCGTTAAACCACCAAGCGCTGCCATGCTGAATAGTACCGGGGCAACCCTCTCTTTGGAAAGCGCCCATGAGTGTGTCGATGAAAGCGTTTTCACCTGAATCAAGAGAATAGAGAATTATTTTAGGCATATTATTACTTGAATACATCTCATCGAGAAGCTTTGCCAAAGCCACAGAGCCGTTGTGAGGTCCAATGCAGTCAAATCCTGTGTCTGCGCCTAACTTATTAAACATAAGATTGTTCGGGTTTCTCATGCAGTTATAGTGAATCTGCATCACCCAGCCAAGCTCGCTATATCTTTCAGCGCAGAACAAGAGCATTTCAGTTTGCACCGCTTCAAGCTCTTTTTCGCTGACTTTTTCGCCTTTTATGGCTTTTGAAATAGCCTCATTCATCTGAACTTTGCTCATTTTTTCATATACGGGATAATTGATACCGTGGTCGCTTGCCTTGCAGCCGTTAAAATCAAAGTGCTTCATTCGTCTGTAAAGAGCCTCTTTTAAAGAGTTAAGACCGTCAATTTCAACACCTGACACTTGACTTAAGGTTTTAATATATTCGGGATAAAAATCAGCATTAAGTGATAAAGCCTTATCCGGTCTGAATGAAGGGGCAACCACAACGTCGAAACTGTCATCTTCAGCTATTTTTTTGTGGTACTCCAAGGAGTCAATTGGGTCGTCAGTGGTACCAATAAAAGCAACATTACTCTTTTTAATAATTCCTCTGACACTCATGCTATCATCTTTAAGCTTTTCGCTTGTTAAATTCCACACTTCTTCAGCAGTTTCAGGGCTTAAAACACCTTCGTAGCCGAAATATCTCTTAAGTTCGAAATGGCACCACTGGTACATAGGATTGCCTATAGCTTTTGGCAAAACCTCAGCAAACTTTAAGAATTTATCTTTATCGCTTGTGTTTTTGCCTGTTATATAATCCTCACTCACGCCGTTGCTTCTCATAAGTCGCCATTTATAATGGTCACCATAAAGCCAAAGCTGAGTAATATTTTCCGTCTTTAGGTCTTCGTAAATCTCCTTTGGACTTACATGGCAATGATAGTCGATTATAGGCATTTTTTTAGCATAATCGTGATAAAGCTTTTTTGCCACATCGGTGTCAAGGAGGAAGTCTTCACTCATAAACTCTGTCATAATTAAAGTCCTTTCCCTTTTAGCTTTAAAATGCAGCCATACAGCTACATCAATCCAATTTATATTACTTATATTATACTTCACATAAAATACAATGAAAATTGTAAAAATTGCTTGACTTATTGTTAATGTTGCTATATGATGTAGAAGAGGTGATTTTATGCAGGTTTTCGACCCAAGACAGAGTATGTCAAGCTCTACCTTTGAAATTTTTCACTATTGCGACGCAAAATTTGAAGGAGTTCCGGTACATCAACACGATTTTTATGAGGTGTATTTTTTTATCGGAGGCAATGTGGAATATTCCGTTGAAGGTAAAAGCTATTTGCTTAAAGAAGGCGATTTACTTCTAATTAATCCCCTTGAGCTTCATCAGCCGAGAATCGGCCCTGACCAGCGAACATATGAAAGAATAGTTCTATGGATAAACAAAAATTATCTTTCCCATCTTCAGTCAAATAATACCAGTTTGACCCGTTGTTTTGACAACACAAACCCTAAGCACACAAATTTGTTGCGCCTATCACCATCACAAAAAAATTATGTTTCCTTAAAACTTAACGAACTTATATCTGAGAGCAACGGCAACAATTACGGCAGCGACCTTGCTGCTGAAGCTGTTTTGATACGCTTTCTCGTTGAGCTTAACAGACTCACCTTAAACACAAAAGAAAATGAGGCTGTTATAAAAAATGCGTCTGCGCTTATAACTAATATTCTCGAATATATTAACGAGCATTACTGTGAAAAGCTTTCGCTTTCTATTTTAGCCAACGAGTTTTTTGTCAGTAAATATTATCTTTCTCACGCTTTTTCAGACGTTGTAGGCACATCTGTCAATAGATATATCACCCTTAAACGCCTTATTCACGCAAAGCAAATGCTTTCAAGCGGAATCAAGCCCACAACAGCGGCTTTGCACTGCGGTTTTAATGATTATGCAGGCTTCTACCGTGCCTTTACGGCAGAGTACGGCATGACACCAAAGGAATTCGCATCGGTACAATAAATGGAATATAAAAAACAGAGCAACCGAAGCTGCTCTGTTAATTTTTTTACTTTTTGATTTTAAACGCTCCAAACGATGTTGTTTTCATCTTCGCTTGTTGTGTCTTCAAAATCAACCTTGTTATAGCATTTCATGCCGGTACCTGAGGGAAGAAGTTTACCGATGATAACATTCTCTTTAAGTCCGAGAAGGGGATCAACCTTGCCCTTGATTGCAGCATCGGTGAGAACTCTTGTTGTCTCCTGGAATGATGCAGCTGAAAGGAATGAGTCTGTTGCAAGTGAAGCTTTTGTGATACCCATAAGCATGGGTATGTATGTTGCTTCCTGAAGCTCCTCGCCTGTTTCAGCAGCCTTAGCTCTAACTGCCTCATTTGCAAGAC
>CAYWKY010000079.1:0-8326 GCA_964458915.1 uncultured Faecalibacterium sp. | reverse complement strand
CGAATGTGACCTGTTTTTTCCACATTTTTATAACCGTGGAGGTGAGCAAAATGTCTTTTATTGACGCTGAAATTTCAATAGTACGAAGCGACAGGAAAAGTATTTCTATTCAAGTCAAACCGAATCATCTAATTGTGCGTACCCCATATTATATGAAAGATAAGGAAATACAGGCATTTATCAGCTCAAAAAGAGATTGGATAGAAAAACATCTTTCATTAGTGGCGCAAAGACAAAGCGAGCTTGATAAATTGCAGCCATATTCACAGCAAGAGCTAAAAATGATTGCCACTAAAGCTAAGGAAATTATTCCGAAAAGGGTCGAATATTACGCTAATAAAATTGGTGTTACTTATGGCAGAATAACTATCAGATGCCAGCGTACACGTTGGGGTAGCTGTTCTTCAAAGGGCAACCTTAACTTTAATTGCCTGCTCTCTCTTTTCAGCGATGAGATACTCGACAGCGTTGTCGTCCATGAGCTTTGCCACAGAAAACATATGAATCACTCTGCGACTTTTTATGAAGAAGTTGAAAAGGTGCTACCCGAATATAAAAAATATAGCAATTGGCTTAAAGAAAACGGCAGTATGTACCTTAGCAGATTGCCGAAATAAAATAAAAAGGAAGTTAATTATGCACTCACAAGATAAAAAACCGGTGCAAAGCGTTACCGGAATCCTTATAAAAGACGCAAAGGTACTTTTAGCCCGTCACACCTATGGTGTAGGCAAGGGAAAGCTTATTGTACCGGGAGGGTACGTTGAAAATGGCGAAACACCACAAGAAGCCTTAATTAGAGAGTACAAAGAGGAAACCGGAATTATTGTTGAGCCGGAAAATATAATCGGTATACGATTTAATA
Organism: uncultured Faecalibacterium sp.; assembly: GCA_964458915.1. Lineage (GTDB taxonomy): Bacteria > Bacillota > Clostridia > Oscillospirales > Acutalibacteraceae > UBA6857. Next base: position 7,461 of record CAYWKY010000079.1, on the reverse strand, counting down.
TGCGTGACTGGTATGTGGCTTTTAAAGCGAAGTACATTTCCGGAACGGCTGAATCAGACCATCATGAAAACAATGAGGTCGTTTGGATGGCTGTTGAAGATGCCCTAAAGCATGACGATGTACCCGACTTGACAAAGAAGCTTATTAAAAGCGCCATATCCGACAACGAAGGCCTTGAAAGAATCGACTATCAGAGCAATAATCACCCACCGTTTTCTTTTTACGGTCTGAAATAAACATAAAAGGAGTTGTAAAACATTGTTTTTACAGCTCCTTTTTAAGTGCATATGATGAACAAGCTAATTGGGAAACAAAGCTTTAACTTTGTTTTATTTATCCCCACCTATCAAATGGCAAAGCTTGTTTATAGAATTTTTCAATTAAATTTGACTTGTTGCTACAATATCTGCGCCGGTGTCACAGATGTTGCTTATAAGTACCTCACCCATTTTAATAGGTGCGTCAACAACCTCGTTGTTGATAATTTCCATACAATCGAACATTTTTCCCTTTGGAATAGGGACAGATGTTTTAACGGGAATGACAGGCAGTGAACCGCCATTGACCTTAATTGTTGTGGTGAGCATTCTCACAGGGTTGGTACATTCGTCGTGAGCGTACTTTTCGCCTCTTTTACAGGTGTTGCCGGAAACGGACACAACCTGATTTTCCTCGTTTAACTCAACCTTGAGCTGGCAGCCTATAGGGCAGGATACGCAGGTCATTTCTTTAATCATAGTTATACCTCCACCTTAACAACAATTTCTTTCTTGTCAAGAGATGCTATATCCTCCGCCTTGACAATAACATATTCCATTTCGCCGGGGGCAAGCTTAGACTTTTTCTTTGAATAAAGAATTTTATCTCCGCTGCTTACAGTTATTTTTCCGCCACGATAAACATCTTTAACTCTGAAATAAAGCTTAACATCCTGCTTTGTGTCGCTGCAAATGTTTTGCGGTACCACATAGCGAACACCGCCTTGAGGCTTAACTGTGACATATTTGGTTCTCTTGTTTTTATTTTTCGACTTAATATATCTTGCTGCGCCCTCACCTGCTGTGTAGCTTTCCTGAGTTACATAGTCAACAAGATCGTGAACCTGAAGCACATTTCCGCAGGCGAAAATTCCGGGACGGTTGGTTTGTCTGTTTTCGTCAACAATTGCACCATTTGTAACCGGGTCTATCATAACACCTGCATTGCGAGTCAATTCATTTTCCGGAATAAGACCAACAGAGAGCATTAATGTGTCACATTCAATATATTCCTCTGTTCCCGGTATAGGCTTGCGATTCTCATCAACATTCGCAATCGTCACACCCTCAAGTCTTTCAATACCGTGAGTTTTAATAACGGTACAGCTGAGTCTCAAAGGTATTCCCATATCATCAAGGCACTGAACTATATTTCTTGTAAGGCCACCTGAATAAGGCATAAGCTCACACACAGTTTCGACCTTAGCGCCTTCAAGAGTCATTCGTCTTGCCATAATAAGTCCAATGTCACCCGAACCGAGTATAACTATCTTTTTGCCGGGCATATAGCCGTAAATATTTACATATTTCTGTGCGGTACCGGCAGTCATGATGCCAGACGCGCGTGAGCCGGGTATATCAAGAGCACCCCTCGGTCTTTCACGGCAACCCATTGCAAGAATAATGGCAACTGCACTAATTTCAAGCATACCCTCTTTACTATTTGTGGCAACGACAATGTTGCCTGTTTTTATGTCTGTAACCATTGTGTCAACCTTGACATCAATATCCGTTTGTTCAACCTGTTTTATAAATCTATAGGCATATTCCGGTCCTGAAAGTTCCTCACCGAAATGGTGCAGACCAAAGCCCGTATGTATACACTGCTGTAAAATACCGCCAAGGGAAGAAGCTCTTTCAAGAATAAGTATTTTTTCTATACCACATTCCTTAGCCTTAAGTGCGGCAGCCATACCGGCAGGACCTCCGCCTATAACAACTAAATCATATTTCAGCATCATTGTCACCTCACTTTGTTTTCTTATAAAGTATCTTTGAACGGTTGCCGTATTTGGTTATTTGATTCATTGGCAAATCAAGCTCTCTGGCGAGAATTTCAACAACCTTTGCGCCACAAAAGCCTGACTGACATCTGCCCATGCCGGCTCTTGTTCTTCTTTTAACACCGTCAACATCTCTTGCGCCGCAGGGAGCTTTAATAGCATCGATAATTTCGCCCTCAGTTATGCCTTCGCAGCGACAAACTATTCTGCCGTAGCGTTTATCTTTTTCCACCAGCTTGCGTCTTTCCTCTTCGGACAGCTCGTTAACTCTCACCGGTGCGGGACGTGTTGCCGTAAACTCGGCTTTTCTTTCATATTCCGGCGCAATACCACGGAATATCTGACCTACATATCTTGCAATTGCAGGCGCAGCAGTAAGACCGGGAGACTCAATACCCGCAACATTAATAAATCTGCCGTTAGCCTCACTGGGACCAATTATGAAATCGCTGTGGTCGCCCTCAATATGAGCTCTCAAGCCGGCAAATGAGGTTATAGCGTTTCTCGTTGTCATCTGAGGCACAACCTGACGAATTTCTGATTTAACTGTGTCGAGACCCTCGCTTGTTGTGTCAACATCAAGCTTGCTGTCAAAATCAAGGTCGATAGCCGTGGGACCCATAAGCACATTGCCATGAACTGTTGGTGTAATAAGAATACCCTTACCCATATTCGACGGGCATTTGAATAAAACGTGATTGACCATTTTGGCTTCAGTTTTATCAAGAAGATAATATTCGCCTTTTCTCGGAATTATCTTAAATGAGGTGTCGCCTATCATTTTGGCGATTTGGTCGGCAAAAACACCTGCACAGTTAATTATATATTTAGCTTTAATAACACCGGATGCCGTTGACAGCGAAAACAGCTCATCTTTATATTCAATATCAAACACACCGCTGTTTCTTTTTACTCTAACACCGTTTATTACAGCGTTCTCCATCGCTGCAATTGCAAGCTCATAGGGGCTGACAATTCCGGCTGTAGGCGCCCACAAAGCACCTATTGCCTTTTCGCTTATATAAGGCTCCATTTCACGAAGCTTTTCCTGGCTGATGACCTGCATATTAGGCACACCGTTGTTAAAGCCTCTTTCAAATAAGTCTTCAAGTGTCTGCATTTCCTCCCAAGAATAAGCCACAACAAGGGAGCCGATATTTTTGTAAGGTACATTGAGCTTATTGCAGTAATAAGCCATAAGTGATGCGCCTTGAACATTGAGCTTTGCCTTCAAAGAGTTTGTCTCAGCATCAAAGCCGGCGTGAACAATGGCACTGTTGGCTTTTGTGGTACCCATAGAAATATCGTTACATTTTTCAAGCACAACAACCTTCATATCTAACTTGCTGAGCTCTCGTGCAATCATTGCACCGCAAACACCTGCACCGATTATTGCAACATCATATTGCATAATTCATTTCCTCCTTTTAAACATTAACTGTAACAAATCACCATAATGTTTAGCTTATAATAACATTTTATGTCCTATTCGTCAACAGTAAAATGATACTCTTTTATAATCTTTTTTTAGTGTTTGACACTTAATGGCAAAAGTGATAAAATTAAGGGGATATATTATTGAAAGGTTGATGAATATATGTCTTGGTTATTAAAATATGGCCCTATAAAAGCCGTCTTTTCCCTTTTGAGCATACTTCTTGTTTTGCTTCCCTCAGCTATATCAGCTGGCTTTTCTCAAGTTCAGGAGAACAAAGATTATCAGGCTCAACACATGGAGTTTTTGAAAAGCGAATATTATAATGAAAACTATACTCCCTGCGATGAGAGTAAAATTGCTGCCTTTGATATTGACAGCGCAGTGAATGACGCAGTTAAATTCAATGAGGTTGCTTTCCTCGGTACCCACAACAGCTATAAGCTTCACACCACAGATGAATTTAAAAAGCTTTACGACGCTTTAGATGTTTTGACCTTCGGCATAGTTAAGGGCGAAAGCGCAGATTTCACCGCAGACACCTTAACACAACAGCTGGAGCTTGGAATAAGAAATCTTGAAATTGACATCGAAGCCGTTGAAAAAGACAAAAAAGTCAGCTTCGTGGTGTCCCATCAGCCCTATCTTGACAATGTTTCAAGCTGCTATGATTTTGCCACTGCCCTTGAAGAAATCAAGCTTTGGTCAGACAATAATCCGGGGCATTTACCTGTTACAATTATCGTTGAACCTAAAAAAGGCGTTATGCCAATTGATGGTATGCGTAGCTTTAATTTGAAATACGCTAACGAGCTTGACCGCCTCGTCAGTGAGGTACTCGGTGAAACTCTTCTCACTCCAAAGGAAATGATGGGCGAATATTCCTCGTTTAAAGAAATGAGAGATAATGACGGCTGGTTGCCTCTCGGTGACACCCTTGGCAAGGTTATGGTTCTTCTTCACGATTGCAGCGCCACAGGCGATTTTATTAAGCAGGATGAAACTATCCGTTCAAGAGCCATGTTCCCCATGCTTCGTTATGACGACAGAAACAAAAGCTATACAAGCTTTATACTGGATAACAAAATCAGTTCTTCCTTAGACCATGAAAGTGAAAGCATTGACAAATGTAAGCTTATTGTCAGAACACGAGCAGACAGCTTTATGAATTACAGCGAAAAGGACTATGAGCTTATATCTCACAGCAAAGCTCAAATAATATCCTCAGACTATGTTGTCCGTTCAACTCAAATGCCCTATCACACATTTTCCTTTGAGGGCTACACAGCAAAATTAGTTAAATAAATTTTAGGAGAATAAAAAATGAGAATCATAGTAACTTATGAAAACGAAAAAGTTTTTCAGCACTTCGGTCACGCAAAGCAAATCAAGCTTTATGATTGTGAAAATGGCGAAATTAAAAGCAGCAAGGTAATGAGTACCATGTGCAGCGGTCACGCATCAATGGCAAGCCTTTTAAAGGTAATAGGCAGCAGTGTGCTTATATGCGGCTGTATAGGTGACGGAGCAAAGCAAGCTCTCGCACAAGCCGGAATTGAAATTTACGGCGGTGTAACAGGTGACGCAGACGAAGCAGTCAAAGACTTTTTAAAAGGTGAGCTGAAATATAACACCGACGCAAAATGCGAACACCACTGAGAAGCAGTTTAGCTCTCAGCGGTGCTTAAATGTTACATATAACCTATTAGAATATATTAGAGACAAATATTTCTATGCCTATAAAAATCAGGATTGCTCCACCTAAAATTCCGGCTTTACCGGAAAGCTTTGTGCCAAATTTTTTGCCTATGGCAAGACCGCAAGCGCAAATAACAAAGGTGACAACAGCAATAACCAGACAGCTTATGAACGCTTGAAGCGCATCGTATTCCGCAATAGTAAAGCCAACAGATAAAGCGTCAATTGATGTGGCAATTCCCTGAACCATAAGTGCGCCAAAGGATATGCGGCTTTTAGGGCAATCTTCATTTTGGCAATCCTTTTTCTTTATTCCCTCAATGAGCATTTTCCCGCCGATAAAGCATAAAAGCACTAATGCTATCCAAGGAATAAACTTTTGAAAGGCACTGAAATAATTGGCAAATGTATGTACACAAACCCAGCCTATCATAGGCATTGCAAACTGAAAGGCAGCGAAAACGCCCGCCATGGGCAAAAGCCTGCCTTTTTTCATATTCGGCTCATTTAATCCGTTTGCAAGAGATACGGAGAATGCGTCCATTGCAAGGCCAACACCTAACAAAGCACTGTTAAAGAAAAACATAAAATCCCAGTTCATAAAAGTTTCCTCGCTTTAATAAAAAATAGTACGGTCTATGCCGTACTAATGAAATCGAAAAAATAAATAGACTACATGTACAGCAAAACAACCTATACATGAGTCTCGCAATTTAAAACAAGCCAGACCTTTCAGTCAGTATGTTGACTTGCTACGCATGAGTGCGCTCGCTACTCCCTCAGTGTTGTTAGAGTATAACACATACGGCTTTAGTTGTCAAGAAATATTAACAGAAAAAAGAACTATAAAAATTCAGCTTTTGGGCTTCTTTTTACAGTTCATTGTTATTATTCGCTAAGAGATTTTATTCTCTGCTTAAGGGAAAAGCTTAATTTTACTCTTCTTCCTCTTCATTTTCTGTCGGAGTTATTTCAACTCTAACCTTACCTATACGGCGCTCCTCAACATTGAGAATTGTAAATTTAAGGTTTTTATATACTACTTCATTCATATCGCCGTCTTGAGGCAAAAAGCCTAACAGACTAATAATGAAGCCGCCCAAGGTGTCATATTCGCCATCGGGGATAACATCTCCCACAAGCTCATTGACCTCCTCAATATATGCCGTACCGTCAATGGTGAAAAGGTTTTCGCTTTCTTCAACGATTTCCTCTTCCTCATCGTCATATTCATCTCTTATGTTACCAACAATGGCCTCGACTAAGTCTTCCATTGTTACAATACCGGCCGTACCGCCGTACTCATCGACAACAACAGCCATCTGCATTCTCTTCTCAGTCATTTCATTAAAGAGCTTACCGCAATTTTTGCTTGACGGTACATAATAGGCTTCACGCATAAAATCCTTTGGACTTTCGCCCTTAGGCATTGCGCTTGAAACAAACTTAAGAAGATCCTTGACATATACAATACCGATTATATTGTCCTGATCCTCATGGTAGACCGGTATACGGCTATAACCATGCTCAATTGATAAATTAACAAGCTCTTCAAGTGTATCTGTATCCTCAACAGCAACCATATCAGTTCTATGAGTCATTATGTCGGTAACATCAATGTCATCAAACTCAAAGATATTGTTTATCATTTCCTTTTGAAGATTTTCTATTACACCTTTTTCCTCGCCCACATCAACCATCATTCTGATTTCTTCTTCAGTAACAACATCGTCGTTTGCGTTGGGGTCAAAGCCAAAGAGTCGAACAACGGCATTTGTTGAAATTGAAAGGACTTTAACAAAGGGCGCACAAACCTTCTTAACAATAAGAAGTATTCTTACAACCTTATATGCAATTTCCTCAGGCTTTTGCATCGCCATACGTTTAGGCGCAAGCTCGCCAAGTACCAAAGAGAAATAGGACATAATGACAGTGATAACAACCACACTGACACCGTTGATTATTCCTCTGGGAAGCTGTGGAGCTGCATTCATAATAGCGTCCGTAAGCATTGTCGCAAAGGTTGTTGATGCACTCGCCGATGTAAGGAAACCGGCAAGAGTAACACCGATTTGAATGGTTGATAAAAAGTTGCTCGGATTTTCGGTGAGCTTTTTTATCATTTTCGCTTTTTTGTGACCTTCCTCAGCCAGTTTGTCAATCATGTTGTCATTAAGAGTGATAATTGCAATTTCACTCATAGCGAAGAAAGCATTGACAAGAACAAGAACAAATAATAAGACCAGTTTGAAGATTAAACTTCCGGGGTCATCCATATTGGATATAT
>CAYWKY010000078.1:0-8524 GCA_964458915.1 uncultured Faecalibacterium sp. | reverse complement strand
GACCCTTGCTTAAATCGTTGCCAAAAAGCGTTGTCATTTTGCCCACAATAGCCGGGCCACTCGAACAGCCTAAATCTCCGAATAGAGCAAGCATGGCAAACATTGCTGTTCCGCCTGTTGGTATTTTTTCGGCTGCAAGTGAAAAAGTACCCGGCCACATAACACCAACAGATAAGCCACAAAGTCCGCAAGCAAGCAAAGACAAAACAGGCCAAGGTGAAAGCCCTGCCACAAGATAGCTCACAATACAAAGCACTGCACTCGCCGCCATTACAGTTGTCAAAGGAATTTTATCCGAAAGCTTTGAGTAAAGTACCCTCGCACTGCCCATAAACACAGCGAAAAGGCACGGACCTAACAGGTCACCTACAGTTTTGCTAACCCCAAGACCCGACTCCGCAAAGGCCGACGCCCATTGGCTCATTGCAAGCTCACTTGCGCCCGCACAAAGCATAATTATGCCGGCAATATAAAACAGCTTTGTTTTAAAGAGATTTTTTATACCCATGCCCTTATTTTCACTTAAAATAGTCGGGATAGGCACAAAGCAAAAATACACTCCGTTTACAAGAGGTACACAAGCCCAAATTATAGAAAGTATTCGCCAATTTTCGATGCCGACAAAGTTGAAAAACAAGGTTGACAGCAGTACCACACTCATTTGACCCCAACAATAAAATGAATGGAGCAGGCTCATTGCGCCTGACTTGCTGTCACTGGGGCAGGCCTCAACTAATGGACTTATAATAACCTCAATAAGTCCGCTGCCAAGAGCATATATCACAATGGAAAGTATAATGCCGGCGTAGGGGTTCATAATAAACGGAAAAATGCTAAGCCCCGCAAGACCTATTGCAGCAAAGATATGAGCCGCAACTACACTGACACGATAGCCTATTTTATCAATAAAGTAAGCCGATAAAAAGTCCACACAAAGCTGAACACCGAAATTTATAACAATAAGCAACGAGATTTTATCGTAGCTTAAGCTAAAGGTGTTTTGCAGCGTTAAAAACAATAACGGCAAAAAGTTATTTATTATTGCTTGAACAAAATAACCTGCATAAGACGCAAAAAAGGTGTGCTTATAGTTATTTTTTATACTCATTTTATTCCTACCTCTACAGTTTGATATTAACAGAGATGTTACCATATAATCAGAGTTTTTGCAAGGCATAAAAGCAGTTTTTATATTTTTTAAATATGTTTATAGTGGTACCCTGCCGAAAAGAGAAGGTACCACTATAAAATTACTTCAGTTCATTTATCTTAGCTATGAGTTCATTTTGGGTAAAGCTATAAGGTTCAGCTATACTTTCCGGTGTATCAGAAATATATTTATTATCTGTCAAAGTCATTTTGCCTTGAACTGCGCCGGCAATGTGATATGCTCTTTTACCATCAATTTCATTATATATTGACTCCACCGGTTCGCACTCATATAAATACAATATAACCTTATCACCTACATTAGCGGTTTCATAACCCATATAAACCACATTCAAACCATTGAGACATTTTGCACCATCTTTTGAAATAAACTTTTCGGCTTGTTCACTGTTTAAATAGCCGCCTAACTCTAAAACTAAAATTTCATTATAGTCGGTTTCACCCTTTAAAACCTCGTCAATCTCAACAGTGCAGCACGTGAAAACCACATCACACAATATAACCTCAGTCTTTTTAACCCCACCTGATACTATTATAAGAGAGTCGTCATTTATTCTTTATTGTCAAGTGATGTAAAAATAGAACAATAAGTCGAAACTTTTTATGATAATTTTTGTTAATTTGTTGAAAAAGCCGTAAACGTACTGTATAATGAAATTACCTAAATAAGGAAAGGAGAAGATAATATGCCAAGTATTATCAAAAAAATCATTGCAAGCGCAGTGATAGTAATCATGGCCCTTTACAGCTTCGTCGGACTTTCGAGCAATGTCAGCGACGACTATACTCAGGGCAAATACAAAAACGTTATCCTCATGATTGGTGACGGTATGGGTGATAACACAATTGCAGCCACAAAGGCTCTTAGAAATGTTGAGCTTAACATGGATAAGATGCCCGTCAGAGGTCACAGCGACATTAACTCATACCTTCTTCCTGCAACAGACTCAGCCGCAGGCGGTACAGCTCTTGCTACAGGTATTCGTGTATGGGTAAACTCTGTAGCCGTTTATCCCTTCGCACCCTTTAATGTTGACGATACACCTGTACCTATTACACTTTGCGAGCTTGCGAAAACCCGTGGCATGGCATCAGGCGTTGTAACAACAGACAAAACAACAGGTGCTACCCCCTCAGACTTTTCTGCTCATGTTTACAGCAGAAAAATGGACGAAGAAATTTGTGCAGACCAGCTTGTGTCTGACATCGACCTTATCTGGGGCGGTGCTTCATCATATATTAATAAAGAAAACACAGCCGCTAACGGCTACACCTATGTCAGCACTGAAACTGAGCTTAATTCTCTCACAGCCGGCAGCAAGTCTTTCGCTCAATTTGACTTCGACGATCTTAAATATGTTAAGAACGATCATGACACACCCACTATTGAGGAAATGACAAAGAAAGCTATTGAGATTCTCAGCGCAGATGAAGACGGCTTCTTCCTTATGGTTGAGGGCGCTTGCATTGACAAGTTCTCACACTCAAACAACATTGACGGCTGCACAATGAGCACTGTTGAATTTGATAAGGCTATAGGCGCTGCTCTTGATTTCGCTGAAAAAGACGGCGAAACCCTTGTAGTTGTTACCGCTGACCATGAAACCGGCGGAATTAAGTACAACGAGAAGACAGGCGAATATTACTACACAAGTGATACACATACTCTCGTTGACGTACCTCTTTTCGTTTCAGCAACAGATGCAGGCTTCACAGCCGGCGAAGAAGTTAAAAACCGTGAAATCAGCGTTCAAATTGCTCGTGTTCTCGGCTTCGGCAAAGATGAATTCCCTGCTCAAAAAATAAAATAAAATTTTCTAAATTCGCCCTGCTTTTTTGCCACGTCGGCATCAAGGCAGGGTGCTTTTTATTAGCTCCGGGTGAAATGCTATGAAAATAATGCAAGAATTTTATGTGAATGTTAAAAAGCACTAAGTTTTAGTAGAAATTCACATTTCTTATAGATTTTTTTAACAGTTTATGTTATAGTTAATGAGTATAGTTGTCGTGAGCTACCATGTTTTTATTGCTCACATCTTACAAACTTGACGGAAAAGCTTCCGTTTAAAGGAGGAAAAAGTTAATGCTTAAGAAAATTAGCACTATCCCGTTCAAAGACACACCCGAACAAGCGGCAAAATTAGACGAAGTTATTGCTGAATGTGCAGGCGATGTAAGTATGCTCATGCATGTAATGCAGGAAGCGCAGTCTATCTACGGCTATCTTCCCTTTGAGGTACAACAGAAAATCGCTGAAAAAATGAATGTACCCCTTGAAAAGGTTTACGGCGTTTCAACCTTCTACGCTCAGTTTGCTCTTTCGCCTAAGGGTAAATATGACATCTCCGTTTGCTTGGGTACAGCCTGCTATGTTAAAGGCGCTCAAAGCCTTCTTGATGAGCTTTCGGCTCAGCTTGGAATCGGTCCTGAGGAATGTACACCCGACGGCAAATATTCGCTCACTGCTTGTCGCTGTATAGGCGCTTGCGGTCTTGCTCCCGTTATAACAGTCAACGACGATGTTTACGGCAAAATTACAGCCGCCGACATTAAAGGTATTCTCGCAAAATATCAAGACTGATGAGAGAGCTGTCGCTAAATGTGCTTGATATTGCTCAAAACAGTGTTGTGGCAAATGCCACTGTGATTGAAATTGAGATAATAGAAAACAGCACCACCAATGATTTATTCATCGGAATATATGATAACGGAAAGGGTATGTCAGAAAGTCAGCTTGAAAGTGTCCTTGACCCCTTTTTTACCACTCGTACCACAAGGAAGGTGGGCATGGGTGTTCCCCTTTTTAAATTTGCCGCAGAAATGACCGGCGGAAAATTTGAAATAGAAAGCGAAGAAGGTGTTGGTACTAAGGTCAAGGCATACTTTAAAACAAACCACCTTGACTTCACACCTATAGGTGACATGGCTTCAACGGTGATTTCCCTTATAACGATGAATCTTAATATTGACTTTATTTATAAAAGAAGCCTTGATAAGAAAAGCTTCACCCTTGACACAAGGCAGCTAAAAGAAATTTTAGGTGATGTTCCCTTAAATGAGCCGAGTATAGCTCAGTGGATTAAAGATTATGTTAATGAAAACACTAAACAACTCTCGGAGGTGTAAAATATGAAAACTCTTGAAGAACTCATGGCATTAAGAGATAAAGCTAAAGCCAACATGACTACCCGTGACGGTTCAGACGATATTATAAGAATCGTTGTAGGCATGGCAACTTGCGGCATTGCAGCAGGAGCAAGACCTGTTATGGCAAAATTTGTTGAGGAAACAGCAAAACGAAACTTGAGAAATGTTACCGTAGCTCAAACGGGCTGTATAGGTATGTGCAGATATGAACCTATTGCAGAGGTTATATTGCCCGGGCAGGAAAAGGTTACCTATGTCCAGCTCACCGAAGAAAAGGTTGCAAGAATAGTTGCCGATCACATTGTTAACGGTGTACCCGTTACAGAATACACAATCGGCGCAGTAACAGAATAAGGAGGAAGTGAAAATGTATCGTTCCCATGTGCTTGTTTGCGGCGGTACCGGCTGTACCTCCTCAAATTCACACAAAATTATCGAAGCTATGGAATCTGAAATAAAGGCAAAGGGTCTGGAAAACGAAGTGCAGGTAATCCGCACAGGTTGTTTTGGCCTTTGCGCTCTCGGCCCTATTATGATAGTTTATCCCGAAGGCTGCTTCTATTCGGAGGTTAAGGTTGAAGACGTTCCCGAAATAGTAGAAGAACATCTTCTCAAAGGTCGTATGGTTAAGCGTCTTCTTTATAAAGAGACAGTTACGCCCACCGAAATCAAAGGTCTTCACGACACTAATTTCTATAAAAAGCAAAAGCGTGTCGCTTTGGCAAACTGCGGTGTTATAAACCCGGAGGATATAAACGAATATATCGCCTATGACGGCTATCAGGCTTTAGCTAAATGTCTTACAGAGCTGACACCTGAGCAGGTTATTCAAATTGTTAAAGATTCCGGTCTTCGTGGCAGAGGCGGCGGTGGCTTCCCAACAGGACTTAAATGGAGCTTCACCGCAGCTAACAAAGCCGACCAAAAATATGTAGTATGTAACGCAGACGAGGGCGACCCCGGCGCATTTATGGATCGTTCTGTTCTTGAGGGCGACCCCCACTGTCTTGTTGAGGCTATGACGATTTGCGGCTACGCTACCGGTGCTACTGAGGGCTATGTTTATGTTCGTGCTGAGTACCCCATTGCTGTTGCAAGACTTCAGATAGCTATTAATCAGGCAAGAGAAATGGGCCTTTTGGGCAAGGATATTTTCGGTTCAGGCTTTGACTTTGACCTTCACATTAAGCTTGGCGCAGGTGCTTTCGTCTGCGGCGAAGAAACAGCCCTTATGACCTCAATCGAGGGCAACAGAGGTGAGCCAAGACCTCGCCCGCCTTATCCGGCAGTTAAAGGTCTTTTCGGCAAACCCACAACAGAAAACAATGTTGAGACCTTCGCTAATATTCCTGCCATTATTCGCAACGGTGGCGATTGGTTTGCTTCTATGGGTACAGAAAAGTCAAAAGGCACTAAAGTTTTCGCTCTCGGTGGTAAGATAGCTAACACCGGCCTTGTTGAAATTCCCATGGGTACCACCCTTCGTGACATTATTTACGAAATCGGTGGCGGTATCCCCGGCGGAAAGAAGTTTAAAGCGGCTCAAACCGGTGGCCCCTCAGGTGGCTGTATCCCCGCTTCACTTATTGACACACCTATTGACTACGACAACCTTACAGCTATCGGCTGCATGATGGGTTCAGGCGGTCTTATCGTTATGGACGAAGACAACTGTATGGTTGACATTGCCAAATTCTTCTTGGATTTCACCGTTGACGAATCTTGCGGTAAATGTACTCCCTGCCGTGTCGGTACAAAGAGACTTCGTGAGCTTCTCGATAAAATAACTGACGGCAAAGCAACCTTGGAGGATTTAGATAAGCTTGAAGAGCTTTGCCATTACATTAAAGATAACTCTCTTTGCGGTCTTGGCCAAACAGCTCCCAACCCGGTGCTCGCCACACTTAAATTCTTCCGTGAAGAATACATCGCTCATATTGTTGACAAAAAATGTCCTGCCGGTGTATGTAAGAATCTTTTACAGTATTCTGTTGACCCGGATAAATGTAAAGGCTGTACCCTTTGCGCTAAGAAATGTCCTGTCGGCGCTATTTCAGGCGCTGTTAAAACACCTCACCAAATTGACCCGACAAAGTGCATAAAGTGCGGTGTATGTATGGATTCCTGCAAATTTAAAGCTATTACTAAGAAATAAGGAGGTACGAAGCAATGGATAAAATGGTTAATATTACAATCAACGGTATGCCCTGCAGCGTACCTTACGGCACAACAATTCTTCAAGCCGCAAGACAGCTGGGAATTGAAATTCCAACCTTGTGCTATCTTAAAGAGATAAACGAAATCGGTGCTTGCCGTTTCTGCGTTGTCGAAGTAACAGGCGCAAGAAGCCTTGTTGCCGCTTGTGTCTTCCCAATTGAAAGAGATGGAACAAAAATTTTCACAAACAGCGAAAGAGTTCGTAAAGCAAGAAAAACAACTCTTGAGCTTATCCTCTCAACTCACGAAAGAAGATGCCTTTCCTGTATTCGCAGCGGTAACTGTGAGCTTCAAAAGCTCTGTAAAGAATATGGCGTAGACGACGAGGGCAGATTCGACGGTGACAAGCCTGTTTATGAAATTGACTACTCTGCCGCACATATGGTTAGAGACAACAATAAGTGTATACTCTGCCGCCGCTGTGTTGCCGCTTGCCAACAGCAGGGCATCAGCGTTATCGGCGCAAACGCGAGAGGTATAGACACACACATCAGCTCAGCTTTTGAGCTTCCTCTCGGCGCAACATCGTGCATTTCCTGCGGTCAGTGTATCGTAAACTGCCCCGTAGGTGCTATCTATGAAAAGGACGACACGGAAAAGGTATTTGAAGCTATCAGCAACCCGGACAAGTATGTTGTTGTTCAGGCAGCTCCGGCAGTTCGTGCAACCTTAGGCGAGTGTTTCGGTATGCCTGTTGGCACAGATGTAACCGGCAAAATGTTTGCTGCGCTTCGCAGACTTGGCTTTAACAAGGTTTTTGACACCAACTTTGGTGCAGACCTTACAATTATGGAGGAGGCAACTGAGCTTCTCTCAAGAGTTAAAAACGGCGGTGTTCTTCCCATGATAACATCCTGCTCACCCGGCTGGATAAAATATTGCGAACACTACTACCCCACAGAGCTTGATCATCTCTCCAGCTGTAAATCACCTATGCAAATGCAAGGCGCTATTATTAAGAGCTATTTCGCTCAGAAAAACGGCATTGACCCGAAAAACATAGTTTCTGTTGCAATTATGCCCTGCACAGCTAAGAAATTTGAGTGTGGTCGTGACGACGAAAACGGCGCAGGCTATAGCGATGTTGACTTTGTTTTAACAACGAGAGAGCTTGGCAGAATGATTGAATCAGCAGGCATTAACTTCTCAATTCTCCCCGACGAAGAGTGCGACGCTCCTTTAGGTCAGGGTACTGGTGCGGCTGTTATATTCGGCGCAACAGGCGGCGTTATGGAAGCTGCCCTTCGCACTGCGGCAGAGGTTATCACCGGCAAAGAGCTTGACACCCCGGAATTTAAAGAGGTTAGAGGCATGGACGGTGTAAAGGAAGCTTCATATAAGCTTGGAGACTTAGATGTTAAGGTTGCTGTTGCCAGCGGTACCAAAAACGCTAAGGTTATTATGGATAAGGTTAAGGACGGCACAGCTGACTACACCTTTATTGAAATTATGGGTTGCCCCGGTGGCTGCATCAACGGTGGCGGACAGCCTGTTCAAAGCGCATCGGTTCGTAACTTCACCGACCTTAAAGCCCTCAGAGCTGCAGCTCTTTATAAGAACGACGAAAACAGACCTGTTCGCAAGAGCCACTTAAATGAAGATGTTAAAACAGTTTATTCCGAGTTCCTGGGTGAACCTAACAGTCATAAGGCACATGAACTTTTGCACACAACCTATGTTGCAAGACCTATGTTTAAAAAATAAGCTCAACTTTTAAAATTAGGTGAAAATCAAATCACTGATAATGAGTTCGGTTTTGTGCCGAGCTCATTTTTATATCTAAGAATGTGAAGGCTTTGTGTGTTATCAATCGAAAATTGTTTACAAAAAGAGCAAATTGATTTAATATGACTTTAAGCTTTCTTTTAAGTTATCCCCATATAATGTGATTGTGCGATGGGAATTGAAGCATGTTTTTTTCCGATTTTTCATGCTTCATCCCTCCTTCCCACCGCACTCCCCTCTCCTTTCAAATATGTATGAGAAGAAG